>CAZTGN010000305.1:0-2290 GCA_964613275.1 uncultured Conexibacter sp.
GATCGCCTCGGTGCGGGCGCGGAGCCGCTCGTGGGCGGCGCGCAGCGCCGTCAGCTCCGCCCAGACCGCCGTGCGCTCGCGGTCGCGCTCGGCGAGCCGCTCCTCGACCGCGCTGCGGCGCTCGTTCGCCTTCCCGAGACGGGCCTCGATCGCGTCGCGCTCGCCCCGCGCCGCGCGCGCCTCCTCCTCGGCCGCCGCGAGGTCGCCACCGCCGGCGGTGAGCCGGTCGCCGAGCAGCCGCAGCTGAAGCTCCAGCGACTGCCGCTCGAGGCGGGCATGGGTCTCGGCCGCGTTCGCCTGCTGGCGCAGGGGGCGGAGCCGCGAGCGGGCCTCACGCTCGACGTCGAGCGCGCGGTCGAGGTTCGAGCGGGTGCGCTCGATCTTCAGCTGGGCGCGGCGGCGGCGGCGGCGATGCTTCCCCAGGCCTGCCGCCTCCTCGATCAGCAGACGCCGCTCGCGCGGCTTCGACAGCACGATCTCCTCGACCTTCCCCTGGCCGATCACCGAGTGCATCTCACGTCCGAGGCTCGCGTCGGAGAGCGCCTCGGTTACATCGGCGAGCCGGCAGCGGGCACCGTTGAGGCGGTAGCCGCCCTCGCCGTTGCGATCGAGGCGCCGCGAGACGGAGATCTCGCTGAACTCCGAGCCGGCGGAGCCGTCGGAGTTGTCGATGACGACCTCGACCTCGGCGGCGTTGCGGGCACCGCGGTCACGGCCGCCGGCGAAGATCACGTCCTGCATCGACTGGCCGCGGACCGCCAGCGGGCTCTGCTCGCCGAGCGCCCAGAGCACGGCGTCGGTGATGTTCGACTTGCCGCAGCCGTTCGGGCCGACGATCACGCTGACGCCCGGAGAGAACTCCAGCTCGGTGCGCTCGGGGAAGGACTTGAAGCCCTTCAGCGTGATCGACTTCAGGTGCATGGTCTCCGGCCCGCCGCTGAAGACTGCTGGCCCGACCGGACGGGATCGCGCCGATGTCTCCCGGGCGCGCTCAATCCGCCTCGGCGGCGAGCGCCTCGGCCGCCGCCGCCTGCTCGGCCGCCTTCTTGCTCGACCCGGATCCGGTGCCGGCGACCATCTCGTCCACCCGGGCCTCGACCTCGAACGTCTTGTCGTGCGGGGGGCCCGATTCCTCGGTGACCACATAGCGGACCTGGCGGCCGCGGCGGGCGAGCCGCTCCTGCAGGGCCGACTTGAAGTCGAGCAGGGTTCCCGAGGCGAGCTCGATCTGCGGCGCGAACGCGGCCAGCAGCGCGGCCGCGGTCCGGTCGAGGCCGAACTGCAGGTAGCAGGCGCCGATCAGCGACTCGACGATCGAGGCCATCGCGCGCTCGCTCGCGATCAGCTCGGTCGGCGCCAGCCCGCCCTCGAAGCCATCCGGATATGCCCGCCCCAGCATCGCCGGCACCCCGAGCTCGAGCGCGATCTCGGCGCAGGCGCGACCGCTCACGACCTGGCCGTGGATCTTCGTCAGCCGGCCGATGTCGGATCGCGGGAAGCGGGCGAAGAGATGCTCGGCGACGGCGAGCCCGAGGACGCTGTCGCCGAGGAACGCGAGCCGGCCCCAGGAACGGACGCGGCGCTCGGTCCAGGAGCTGTGCGTCAGCGCCTGCAGGCGGACGCCGGGATCGAGCCCGGCGATCAGCTCGAGCAGGGGCCCGGCCGCGCTCCCGGTGGGGAGGTCCTCCTCCAGCGGGTCGGCGGAGCCGGCGTCAGGCACCGGGCAGCTGCTCGAAGACGAAGTCCACGGCGGCGCCCACGGTCTCGATCCGCGCCGCCTCGTCCTCGCTCATCGCGATCCCGTAGGTGTCCTCGAGCTCCATCACGAGCTCGTAGAGGTCGAGCGAGTCGGCATCGAGATCATCGCGGAACCGGGTCGCGTCGGTGATCTCCCCCGCCGGCACCTCGAGCTCCGCCGCCAGATGGTCGCGGACCATCGCGAAGATCGTCTCGCGATCGACTGCGGACTGCTCGCCGGCCGTGCTCATTGCCCCCGAACGTGTATCACGACCGGACGCGGGACTCGCGGATCGCGCCGCGCCCGGCGCCCGATTCCGCGACCAGCTCGGCGGTGCGCTCGACCGCCCGCTCGCGCGCGGCGCGGGCCGCGAGGCGGATCTGGCCGGCGATCCCGAGCGCCCCCGCGGAGCCGTGCCCGACGACGGCCACGCCCCGAAGCCCGAGCAGGATCGCGCCGCCGGTCCGGTCGGGATCGAGCTCGGCCCGGAGGCCGCCGAGCGCCGGCCGCAGCAGCAGCCCGCCCGCGGCGGCGAGTGGGCCGGAGCGGGCC
>CAZTGN010000305.1:2300-2764 GCA_964613275.1 uncultured Conexibacter sp.
GGGCCGCCCGGCCGACAGCGTCACCGACCGCTCGCGCGGTGCCCTCGATCGTCTTCAGGACGACGTTGCCGGTGAAGCCGTCGGTGACGACGACGTCGGCGTCGGGATCGAGCAGCTCGCGTCCCTCGACGTTGCCGGCGAAGTCGATCCCGCCTGCCCCCCGGAGGGATGCGTGCGCCTCGACGACCGTGGCGCTTCCCTTCTTCGCCTCGGCGCCGACGTTGAGCAGGCGCACCCGCGGCGCCTCCACCCCGAGCACCGCGCCGGCGAACGCGGCACCGAGGTAGGCGAACTGGACGAGGTGCGACGGACGCGCGTCGGCATTGGCGCCGACGTCCAGCATCAGCAGCGGCCGCTCCCGACCGGGCGCCGGCAGCTCGACCGCGAGCGCCGGCCGCTGGATCGAGCGGATCCGCTTCAGCGCGAACAGGGCGGCCGCCATCGTCGCCCCGGTCGAGCCGGGA
>CAZTGN010000306.1:0-1939 GCA_964613275.1 uncultured Conexibacter sp.
GCGCCGGCGGCCGGCCGGGCGCCGAGCCGCTCGAGCAGGCCGCGCAGCCGGCGCTGGCGGCCGAGCGCGAGCGCCGCGAGTGCGATCAGCTCGATGCCGAGACCGACCAGGAACAGGACGCGCTGACCGCTCTGGAAGTCGCGTCCCGCCGCGGCCTGCACGGGATCGAACCAACGCGCCGCCTCGGCGGCGTCCGGCTCGGGACCGGAGCCGGCGGGCGCCAGCAGCACGACGGCGAGCTCGGCGGCCGCCGCGGCGGCGAACGCGACGGCCACGATCGCGATCGCCGTCGGTGCCGGACCGGATCCGCTGCCCGAGCCTCCGCGCCACGCCATCCGCACCTACGATAGTCCGGCCCGGGCACGGCGCCGATGCGTCGCGCGTCCGCAGCGCTCGACGATGCTGGTAGCCGTCTTCAGCGACATCCACGCCAATCTGCCCGCCTTCGAGGCGGTGCTGCGCGACAGCGACGAAGCCGGGGTCGACGAGCGCTGGTGCCTCGGCGACGTCGTCGGCTACGGCGCCGATCCCGACCTCTGCGTCGAGCTGGCCCGCGAGCGCTGCGAGACCTGCCTCGTCGGAAACCACGATCTCGCCGTCCTCGGCGAGCTCGACACCCGGACCTTCTCGGCGGCGGCCGCGACGGCGGTCGAGTGGACGATCGAGCACACCGAGCGGCGCAACCGGGACTTCCTCGCCGGCCTCTCCCCCTCCGACACCTCGCTCGCGGCGGCGCTCTACCACGCCTCGCCCCGCGATCCGGTCTGGGAGTACGTGCTCTGGCCCGAGCAGGCCGCCGACTGCATCGCGGCCCAGGACAAGCGGGTCAGCTTCGTCGGCCACTCGCACGTCGCCCTGTTCTTCTCCGCCGCCGACGGCGACGGAGAGGCGCACGGCTGGCAGGCCGGGGCCGGAACCCGGCTCGAGATCGCCGACGGGCGCTGGCTGATCAACCCCGGCAGCGTCGGCCAGCCGCGGGACGGCGATCCGCGCGCCGCGTGGCTCGAGCTCGACACCGAGCGCTGGGAGGCCACCTACCACCGGGTCGGCTACGACATCGAGCGGGCGGCGCGCTCGATCGAGGCCGCGGAGCTGCCCGATCACCTCGCTCGCCGGCTCTTTCTGGGGCGATGAGGCCGCAGCTACACTCGCCGCCGATGACGACCGGACGCCCGATCGCCGCCGGCCTCGCCGTGCTCGCCGCCGCCGTCGTCGCGATCGGCTGTGGCACCTCCGACACCGTCAGCATCGAGCTGCCGCCGGAGACCGTGGCGGCGATCAACGGCAAGCTCGACGAGGTGCAGAAGCGCTTCGAGGCGGGCAAGTGCAGCGGATCGGGCTCGGCCGAGAGCAGCCTCGGGGCGCTTCGGGAAGCCGTCAACGGGGACCTCCTGAAGGGCAGCGACGATCAGCTCGTCGCCGACCTGAACGAGCTCCTCGACAACCTCGACGAGCTGATCGCGCAGCAGTGCGATCCGGCCGCGCCGAAGAAGTCGACCACGGCGGAGACGACCGACACCGTTCCGGAGACGACCGACACGGTGCCGGAGACGACCGAGACCGAGACGACGACCGACACGACGAAGACCACGACGACGACGACCGACACGACCACCGACACGACGACGACGCAGCCGCCGACGGACCCGCCGGGCGGCCCCGGAGGCGGCATCTCCCCCGGCGGCAGGAACCGAGCCGGCACGGGCTCGGCAGAGCATCGATCGAAGCGGCACGGAGACGGCCACGGGCAGGAGCGGGACCGGTGAGCGGCTCCACGATCGCCAACCGCTACGAGCTCGGCGACCGCCTCGGCAGCGGCGGCATGTCGACCGTCTACCGCGCCGTCGACCGGGTGCTCGAGCGGACCGTCGCCGTCAAGGTGCTGGCCGAGCACCTCTCCGACGACGAGAAGTTCGTCGCTCGCTTCCGCCGCGAGGCG
>CAZTGN010000306.1:1949-2757 GCA_964613275.1 uncultured Conexibacter sp.
AACATCGTCCAGGTCTACGACACCGGCGTCGACGCCGGCCGCCACTTCATCGTCATGGAGTTCGTCGAGGGTCGCTCCGGCGCCCAGCTGCTGCAGCGCGACGGCGCGCTCGAGCCGCGGGTCGCCGTCGAGATCGCCGCCCAGGCCTGTGCCGGGCTCGAGTACGCGCACCGGATGGGGATCATCCATCGCGACGTCAAGCCCGGCAACCTGATGGTGATCGGCGGGCCGGCCGGCGGGCCCGCCGAGATGACGGTGAAGCTCGCCGACTTCGGGATCGCCCGCGCCGCCGAGCAGACGCGGCTGACCCAGGTCGGCTCGGTCGTCGGCACCGCCGCCTACCTGTCGCCCGAGCAGTCGCGCGGCGAGGAGGCGACGCCGATCTCCGACGTCTACTCGCTGGGCGTCGTCACCTATCAGCTGCTCACCGCCCGCCTCCCCTACGAGGGGAACAGCCTCGCCGAGCTCGCGATCCGGCGCGAGAACGAGCGGCCGCTGCCGCCGACCAGCTACGACCCCGACATCCCCGAAGCGCTGTCGCAGGCGATCCTGCGGGCGCTCGAGAACGAGCCCGAGGATCGCTACGTCGACGCGCTCGCCTACGGCGCGGCGCTGCGGGCCGGGCTCGAGGGGATCGCACCCGCCGACGAGGCGACGACGCGGCTCATCGACAGCCGCAGCACGGCGGCGACACGGGTGGCGCCACGCGAGCCGCGGACGCCGACCGCGCCCGTCCGCTCGGCGCGGCCCGCCCGCCCGCGACGCACCTCGCCGCCGGCCCGGCGCGCGGCCGCGAAGCCACCGCGGC
>CAZTGN010000307.1:0-2714 GCA_964613275.1 uncultured Conexibacter sp.
CGGCAACGCTCGTGGAGCACGGCGCCGCTCGGCGTCAGCGCCACGTGATGGGTGTCGCGCTCGAGCAGCCGGGTGCCGACCCGCTGCTCGAGCTGGCGGATCTGTCCGCTCAGCGCCTGCTGGGTGAGATGCAGCCGCTCGGCCGCCCGCGTGAAGTTGAGCTCCTCTGCGACCGCGATCAGCGCGCGCATGTGGCGCAGCTCGATGTCCACGCGCAGAGCCTATCTCCGCTCACAAGCGCCGGTTGTGGCAGCTACAGCCACTCTCCGTTTCCCTTTCCGGCCGCGGCGACCGATGATCGGAGCCGGTCCTTCGTCGATATCGCGCGCTGCATCCGCGGCGCGGAAAGGTGGTCACATCATGACCTACGCGGCCTTCTACATGACCCCGTTGGCCCCGATCGCTGCCGTCCTCGGCGCGGTGCTCCTCTGCCTCGTCGCCCCGGTCTTCGCGATGGCGGCGCTCGGCGTGCTGGTGCTGGTCGGGGCGGTTCTGCTGCTGGCGCTGGCCGCAGCGGTCGCCTCGGCGCCGTTCCTGCTCGTGCGTGCCGTGCGCCGCCGCCTGCGATCGCGTCGCCGGGCGGCGACCGCAGCGCGCCTGCGGCCGCGAGCGGTCCGCAACGGCAGCCACGCCATGCTGAGCGAGGCGAGGTAGCGGAGATCGGCGGGCGCGAGGCGATCAGCCGGGGGCGCCGGGGAGCGCTCGGTCGCGCCCGGCCTCGACCGCGGCGTCGATGAAGTCCAGCACCGGCCGGCGATCGTCTTCGGTCCGCCGGGCGACCCAGAACTCGACCGGCTCGAGGTCGGCGACGGGGCGGTAGACGACGCCGGCGGATCCTCCCATCGCCTCGACGAGCGCGGGGACGACCGTCGCCACGCCGAGCC
This sequence comes from uncultured Conexibacter sp., assembly GCA_964613275.1. Taxonomy (GTDB): domain Bacteria; phylum Actinomycetota; class Thermoleophilia; order Solirubrobacterales; family 70-9; genus RHKX01. The sequence goes on from CAZTGN010000307.1 coordinate 885, forward strand.
CGGCCCCGATCGCCTCGACGATGCCGTCGACCGTCTGCACCGTGGCGCCGATCCGCGGCGGCCTGCCGGCGCGGTGCCCCGCGGCGATCCAGAAGTCCCGCGAGATCGCGTCCGTCGTCGGCACGTCGACGATCGGCTCCTCGACCAGCTCGGCGATCGTGACCGACTCCTGGCGGGCGAGCGGGTGGTCGGCCGCCAGCGCGACGCCGCGCGGCTCGCTGAACAGGTGGTGCAGGTCGAGGCCCTCGTGCTCGAGGGCGCCGTAGACGATCGCCACGTCCGCGGCTCCGCCGCGCAGCCCGCCCCGGGGGTCGAGGAGCTCGCCGAAATGGATCGTGATCTCGACATCGGGATGGCGCGTCGCGAACAGCTCGATCGCCGGCGCCGCGATCCGGTGGGTCAGGGGCGCCGGGTAGCCGATCGTCAGGCGGGGGGCATCCTCGCCGCTGGCGCGTGCGGCGGCGACCGCCAGCTCGGCGCCGGAGAGCAGCGTCCGGCAACGCTCGTGGAGCACGGCGCCGCTCGGCGTCAGCGCCACGTGATGGGTGTCGCGCTCGAGCAGCCGGGTGCCGACCCGCTGCTCGAGCTGGCGGATCTGTCCGCTCAGCGCCTGCTGGGTGAGATGCAGCCGCTCGGCCGCCCGCGTGAAGTTGAGCTCCTCTGCGACCGCGATCAGCGCGCGCATGTGGCGCAGCTCGATGTCCACGCGCAGAGCCTATCTCCGCTCACAAGCGCCGGTTGTGGCAGCTACAGCCACTCTCCGTTTCCCTTTCCGGCCGCGGCGACCGATGATCGGGGCCGAGCATTCACCGACCGAAAGGAGCTCGTGATGAGCGCAGACGACGACACCACCCGCAAGGCATTCGCCGAGCGCCAGCAGGAGCTGCTGCGCTTCTACGACGTGCCCGCGCGCTCCCGCTACGTCGGGATCGAGCGGCCGCAGATGCGCGTCCACCTGCTCGAGGCCGGCGCGGGCGAGCCGCTGGTCCTGATCCACGGCGGCGACGGCGAGGCCGCGATCTGGGCGCCGCTGATGGCGGAGCTCGCGGGGGGCTTCCACCTCTACGCGCTCGACCGGCCGGGCTGCGGGCTCAGTGATCCGTTCGACTACCGCCGGACCGACATCCGCGCCCACGCCGGCGACTTCGTCACCTCCGTGCTCGATGCGCTCGGCCTCGAGTCCGCCACGCTCGTCGCCTGCTCGATGGGCGGCTTCTTCGCCCTGGCGACCGCGCTCGACCATCCGGCCCGGGTCAGGCGGCTGGCCCTCGTCGGGATGCCCGTCGGCATGTCGAACAGCGCGCCGCTGCCGCTGCGGATCATCGCCGGCGTGCCCGGCCTCTCGCGCCGGTTCATGCGGACGCGGGCGAGCGTCAAGGCGCAGCGGGCGCAGTACCGGCAGATGTTCGGAATCGACCCCGACACGATCCCCGAGCCCTACCTCGAGGCGCGGATCGCCGGGGTCTCGATTCCCGCCACCCAGGAGACCTGGGCGGTGCTGCTGCGAAGGGTCGCCGGGCTGCGCGGAATCAGGCCGGACATGTATCTCGGCGAGGAGCTCGCCGAGATCGACGTGCCGACCCTGGTCCTCTGGGGCGAGCACGACATGGCGCCGACCGATGAGGGCCGTCGTGAGAGCGCGCGCATCGCGGGGGCGCGGTTCGTGGCGATGAGCGGCGTGGGCCACCACCCCTTCCTCGAGGCCCCCGTGCAGACCGCGCGGCTGTTCGGCGATCTGATCGCGTCCGATGCGCAGGATCGGAGCGCGACGACGCTGCCCTGCGGTCAGCCGACGGCAAGCAGGGCGACCGCCACGGCGGCTATCCCGAG
>CAZTGN010000308.1:0-2706 GCA_964613275.1 uncultured Conexibacter sp.
CGCCGGTTTGGCCGGTGCGCGATAATGAGGCCGATGACCGAGGGAATGCGGAAGGCGACCGGGGCGGGGCGCGAGCGCGCGAGCGCTGCCCGTGAGGCGTTCGGCGAGCGCGTCGGCGCCGCCCGCGAGGCGACCGGCGAGCGGGTCGAAGCGGCGAAGCTCGCCGCGGGCGAGCGGGTCGTCGCGGCCCGGGTTGCGGCCGTCGGGCTCCAGCAGAAGGTCAAGCCGAAGCTGCGCGGCGTGGTCCACGAATGCTCGTTCCCGGTCTCGTTGCTCGCCGGCGCGCTGCTCGTCCTCTTCGCCACCGAGGGGCGCTTGGCGCTGGCGATCTACGCGGCGTCGCTGTCGGCGCTGCTCGGGACGAGCGCCCTGTACCACCGGGTCAACTGGCGGCGGCCGTCGGCGCGGATGTGGATGCGCCGGCTCGACCACTCGATGATCTTCCTGCTGATCGCCGGCACGGTCACCCCGTTCGCGCTGCTCGTCGTCGGCGGGTCGCTCGGGACGGCGCTGCTGATCGCCGTCTGGGCCGGGGCGGCCGCCGGGATCGCGGTCGAGATGATCTGGACGACGTCGCCGAAGTGGGTGTCGGTGCTGGTCTACCTGGTGGTCGGCTGGATCGGCGCCGTCGCCTTCCCGTCGATCGTCGCCAACGCCGGGATCGGCGCCGGTGCGCTGATCGCCGCCGGGGGCGTCCTCTACACGATCGGCGCCGTCGTCTACGCGCGCCAGCGCCCTGACCCGCGCCCGGCCGTCTTCGGCTACCACGAGATCTTCCACGTGCTCGTCGTCGCCGCCGCGGTCGCCCACTTCACCGCGGTCGCGATCTACGCCGCTCCGGCCGGCTGAGGGGCGCCCGGCCGGGCGCGCCGGCGATCGCCGTCGCCTACAGGAACGAGGCCGCTGCCGGCGCCGCGATCAGCGTCACAACGGTGACCGCGACGAGCACGGCGACCATCGCGAGAAGGCCGTGCCTTGCGAGCGTGTCCTGCATGGTCACCCCCTTTGCTACGGGGTCTCGGAGCAACTGCTGTCGAGCGTAGCGCGATCTTCGCGTTCGATCCAGCCGCCCGGCCCGCCGGCGCTCGGCCGGGTCGGCGGGACTTGCCCGCCTGAGGTGTGCCTGCTTCGCCAGCCGGGGTCTGCTCGCTTGCCGGGAGCTCGCCTCGCGCCGGCCTCGGCTACCGTCCGGCGCCGGTGGCGACGCGCTCGCCGTGGCGCTGCTTGGCGGCCGCTATCAGTGCCTCGACATCGTCTCGCCGGCCGCTGCGGAGGAGCTCGACCGGGTCGGGCTCGCCGTTGACGATCGACTCGAAGAAGGCCTTGCGGTCCTGGTAGGTCGGCAGCGTTCCCTTGGCCCAGCCGCGGGCCTCGTTGAGGATCGCGGCGAGCTCGGCGTAGGCGGGGCCGAACAGCTCGGTGACCTCCTGCTTCATCCGCTTCGCCAGCGCCGGCGAGGCGCCGGCGGTCGAGATCGCGATCGCCAGCGGCCCGGTGCGGACGATCGCCGGCAGGATGAAGTTGCACAGCGAGGGGACGTCGACGACGTTGACGAGCATCGCCCGCTCCTCGGCGGCGTCGTAGACGGCGATGTTGACGTCGGTGTCGTCGGTGGCGGCGATCGCCATGAACTTGCCGGCGACGTCGGCGGGCTCGAACCCGCGCTCGACCCACTCGATCGAGCCCTCGGCGGCGAGCGCCCGGACGGCCTCGCAGGCGTCGGGCGCGACACAGACGACGTCGCCGTCGCAGGCCAGCAGCCCCTCGATCTTCTCGAGGCCGACGTCGCCGCCGCCGACGACCAGGCACTTGCGGCCGCTGAGCCGCAGGCAGGCGATGTAGAAGGGCGTCTCCAGCATCCCGCGCACGCAGGACTGGTCGCAGATCCCTCTGCGGTACTGGCAGACGCACTCCTTGCCGGGGTAGCTCTGGGCGGGCATCGGGCCGAAGGGTAGATGGTTGATCCTGCGGCGTCAGCGACCTGAGGCGGGCCGGCGCGGCGCCCGCGGCCGACGCGGCCGCGATCCGACCGGATCGCGCGGCGGGCGGGGGACCGACGTCAGGCCGCTTGGAGCGGGTGCTACCGTCCCGGCCCTTCATCGCCTCCGTCCCGGGGCCGAGCCATAGTTGGACGTCGAATGCGCCTGATCGTCACCGAGAAGAACAACAGCGCCAAGAAGATCGCCGAGATCCTCAGCGGCGGCGCGGCGAAGGCCGACGCGACCTACAAGGTCCCCTACTACTCGTGGGGCGAGGGCGCGGACGCGCAGATGACCGTCGGGCTCAAGGGCCACGTCCTCAACCCGGCCTTCCCCGAGGGCTACTCGAACTGGCAGGAGACCGACCCGAAGACGCTGATCGACGCCGAGCTGGTCAGCGAGCCGACCGACAAGAACGTCGTCAAGGCCGTCAAGAAGCTGGCCAAGGACGCCGGCACGGTGGTGATCGCCACCGACTTCGACCGCGAGGGCGAGCTGATCGGGCTCGAGGCGCTGCGCGAGATCCTCGCCGTGAACCCGGAGGTCGAGGGGACCGTCAAGCGGGCCCGCTACTCGGCGCTGACCAGGGACGAGATCGAGGCGGCGTTCGCCAACCTCGACGAGCTCTCCTATGACCTCGCCCACGCCGCCCAGACGCGCGGCGAGATCGACCTGATCTGGGGGGCGACGCTGACCCGCGCCGTCTCGCTAGCGACCCGGCGCTTCG
>CAZTGN010000309.1:0-2645 GCA_964613275.1 uncultured Conexibacter sp.
CGCGGGACCCTGGACGGCCCGCTGGCCGGGGCCGCCGCGCTCAGAGCGGCCGCAGCTCGCCGCGCAGGTGCAGCGGCGGGTCCCCGGACCCCGCTCCGCGCAGCGCGAAGGCGATCTTCCCGTCGTCCGTCGCCGTAGCGAAGCGAACGCGGCCGGGAAGGAACAGCGGCTTGCGGAACGACACCGTGACGGTGAACGCCTCCCCTGTCCGTCCCTCGAGCTGGGCGAGGCAGCGCGCCATGCTCCACATGCCGTGCGCGATCGGGCGCGGAAACCCGAACGCGCGGGCGCTGAGCGGATGCAGGTGAATCGGGTTGCGGTCGCCGGAGACCGCCGCGTAGCGGCGACCGAGATCGCCGGGGAGACGCCACTCGGCGGCGGCGAGGTCGGCCGGCGGGCCCGCCGGCTCCGGCTCGCGGTCGGCATCGCTGGTGCCGTCGCCGCGCTGGAGGATCGTCCCCGCCTCCTCCCAGACGGGCTCGCCGTCGGCGCTGGCGCGGACGGCGAGCGTGAAGGCACGCCCCTTCGGGTGCGGGCGCAGGTCGACGGCCTCGACCTCGAAGTCGAGCGGCTCGCCGGCCGCGATCGGCCGGTGCTGGGTGATCTCGTCGGCGAGGTGGACCAGCCCGAGCAGCGGGAACGGAAGCGATCCCGACGCCATCAGCGCGAGCTGGAGCGGGAACGAGATCACGTGCGGGTAGGTGACGGGGAGCTCGTCGCGCAGGGTGAAGGCGCAGACGCGCGCGTAACGGGCGACCTCGTCGCGGTCGGCGACGACGCCGGCGAGGCGGAGGCGGTCGTCCCCGAGCTCGCCGCGTCGGGCGTCCAAGGGCACCAGCGGCAGCCGCCCGAGCAGGCCCGCGCCGGGGATCGACCCGAGGCCGGCGCGTGCGTAGAGCCAGCCCAGCGACGGCATCGTCGCGAGCTCGCGGGTCGCCGCCACGTCGGTCAGGCCCCGATCAGGCTCTGGCCGCAGACCCGGACGACGTTGCCGTTGAGGCCGGTCGAGTCGGGCGCGGCGAACCAGGCGATCGTCTCGGCGACGTCGACCGCAAGCCCCCCCTGGGCGAGCGAGTTCATCCGCCGCCCCGCCTCGCGCGGGCCGAGCGGCATCGCCGCCGTCATCGCGGTCTCGATGAAGCCCGGCGCGACCGCGTTGATCGTCGCGGCGCGCTCGGCGAGGAGCGGCGCCATCGACTCGACCATCCCGATCACGCCGGCCTTCGACGTCGAGTAGTTGGCCTGGCCGGCGTTGCCGGCGATCCCGCTCATCGAGGACACGCAGACGATCCGTCCGTCCTCGTTGAGCAGCTCCTCGCGCGCGAGCAGCTCGTCGTTGATCCGCTCCGCGGCGGTCAGGTTGATCGCGATCGTCGTCTCCCAGCGCTCGGCGTCCATGCCGGCGAGGGTCTTGTCGCGGGTGACGCCGGCGTTGTGGACGACCACGTCGACGCCGCCGCGCTTGTGGAGGGCGTCGCCGATCCGCCGTGGAGCGTCCGCGGCGGTGATGTCGGCGGCGATCGCCGAGCCGCCGATCGGCTCGACGACGTTCTCGAGATCGCCGGAGAGGGCCGGCACGTCGAGGCCGACGACGTGGGCGCCGTCGCGGGCGAGGACGTTCGCGATCGCCTCACCGATGCCGCGCGAGGCGCCGGTGACGAGCGCCGTCTTGCCTTGGAGCGGCCGCTCGCGATCGACCTCGGGCACGTCGCGGCCGGCGCCGACGCGGACGAGCTGGCCGGACACGTAGGCCGATCGCGGCGAGAGCAGGAACCGCAGGGTCGAGCCGATCCGTCCCTCGGCGCCGGCGCCGACGCGGACGAGCTGGGCGGTGGAGCCGTGGCGGACCTCCTTGCCGGCGGCGCGCACGAAGCCCTCGAGCGCCCGCTGCGCGGTCGCGGCGGCGGGCGCCGGGCATTCGGCGGGCTCGGCTCCGATCACGATCAGCCGTCCGCAGCGCTCGAGCCGGCGGATCGTCGGATGGAAGAAGGACCAGAGCTCGCGCAGCTCGCCGCTCGAGGCGATCCCGGTGGCATCGAGGACGAGCCCCTTCCAGCGCTGGGCGCCGGGGGCCTCCGGGTTCCAGACGCCGGCGTCGATCGCGGCGGTGCCGAGCGCCTGGCGGATCTCGTCGTCGAGGCGGCTGTCGACCGCCGTTCCGGCCGCGGCGAGAACCGCGGCCACGGCCGCGGCGCAGCGGCCTCCGGGTGCGGCGCCGACGAGGACGCGGCCGTCGATCAGCGGCGCCCCGGGCCGGTAGCGGTCGAGCTCGACCGGCCGCGGCAGGCCGAGGTTGCGGGCGACGAAGCCGCCGAACGGGTTGTTGACGATCTGCGAGTAGGCGTCGGTCATCGCCGGTGCCCCCGTCGTCCGCCGCCGGCTGTCCGGTGCCCGCTCAACTCTCGAGGATCGCGACGACGCCCTGGCCGCCGGCTGCGCAGATCGAGATCAGGCCGCGACCGCCGCCGCGGGCGCTGAGCAGCTTCGCGAGGTTGCCGACGATCCGGCCGCCCGTCGCCGCGAACGGGTGGCCGGCGGCGAGCGAGCCGCCGCGGACGTTGAGCCTGTCGCGGTCGATCGGTCCGAGCGGCTCGTCGAGCCCGAGCCGCTCGCGGCAGAACACCGGATCCTCCCAGGCGGCGAGC
>CAZTGN010000310.1:0-2396 GCA_964613275.1 uncultured Conexibacter sp.
GACCGAACGTCGACCATTTCCTCTGGGAGCGGATGCCGTCGTGGGACACCGAGCGACGGCTAGAGGCCGGAGACATGATCCATCCCGACATGTACGGAACCGTCAACGGCTACTTCTACGACATGGTCCGCACGACGGTGGCCGGCCGCAGCGTCACTGATGCACAGCGCGAGGTACTCGAGGCCTCGGTCGCGGTCGTCGAGCACATCGTTGAAGCGATGGCGCCCGGCGTCACCTGTGGCGAGCTGTTCGAACGCGGCGCCGCCTGGCTCGGCGAGCACGGCTTCGAGATTCCGGGAGCCGAGGCGACCGAAGGGGTCGCGTTGCTCGGTCAGAGCTATCCCTCGTTCGGCCACAGCCTCGGGCTCGCCTGGGAGAACCCCTCCCTGGTTCCCGGCGAGGAAGTCCCGCTGGAGCCGAACATGGTCATCGCGGTCGAGGCTGAGGTCGGCCGCCCCGGCGCGGGCACAGGGGCTTTCGAGCACAACGTCCTCGTCACCGAGTCCGGCGTTGAGGTCCTCACCGATCACGTCGCCAACCAGTGGTGGGACTGAGGGCTTGCGGGTCGCGCTCGTCTCCGACACCGCATGGCGGGAAGCGATCCCGCGCGAGCGTGCCCGCGGCGCCGAGCTGATCTGCCTCCCGCAGCTCAGCTTTGCTCCCTACGTCGCGGCAGCGCGCGATCGTGGCGGACTCGAGCAGGCGGAGCGTTCGCCGTCTTGCCGGCTGCGTGAGGCATGCGAGGTTGCCGACGGCGCCTGGGTCTCGGCCTCGGCCTACGAGTCGGAGGGTGAGGGCGTCTTCTACGTGACCTCCTACCTGATCGGGCCGGATGGCGAGCGATCCTCCTATCGGCAGCGCGACGCCCAGGCCGTCGAAGGTCGCTGGGAGCAGATGTTCTGGTCGTCGGGCCATGAGCCCAACACCTCCTGCCGAATCCCGATCGGTCAGGCTGCGACGCTCGTCGGGGGCGATCTCACGTCGACGGTCGAGTGGGAATCGATGGCGGCGCTCGGCGTCGAGGTCATGACCGGCGGCGCGAGCGAGGATGCCGAACGCTGGCAGCGCACCAGGCGGGTCGTCGCGGGCATGGCGGCGCAGCACGGGATCACCGCACTCGTCGTCAATCGCCACGACGAGAGCCCCGGGGTCGAACACCCGGGTGGCACCGCCGCCTTCGACTCCTCTGGTACGGAGATCGAGCCGGATGCGGACGGTTTGCTCACGGTGGAACCGCGATGAGCCAGCACGAGCAGGAGACGGGCGCGGCGCTGGGCAGCGTCCCGCACTCCTATTACGCGCGAGAGGGCCTGCAGACGGGCGTCGTGTTGCTTCCCGATCAGGAGCGCCACGACACCGGCGAGCATCCCGAGAACGTGAGGCGACTACCCGGGGTCGTGGAGCACCTCCGCGCTGCTCCCGAGTGGGACGATCTCTTCGTCCTCTATCCCCGCTATGCGCGCCGTGAGGATGTCGAGCGCTCCCACTCCCCCGGCTTTGCCGAGATCGTCGAAGCGGCCTCCGCCGATGCCCCCGTCTGGCTCGATACCGACACCAAGGTCTCGGCGGAGAGCTACCGCCACTGCCTGCTGGCGACCGGGGCGGTCCTGAACGCCGTCGACGCGGTCGCGATGGAGGCCTACCACCGACCCGACAGCCTCTTCGCCCTGACCCGGCCGCCGGGCCATCACACCGGCGTCGACCGTGCGATGGGGTTCTGCCTCTTCAACCACGTCTCGATCGCTGCCCGCTATGCCCAGGACGTCTACGGATTCGAGCGCGTCGCGATCCTCGACTGGGACGTCCATCACGGCAATGGCACCCAGGAGATCCACTATGAGGATCCGCTCGTGCTCTTCTGCTCGCTGCACGAGTGGCCGCTATATCCCGGCACCGGCTGGCTCGACGAGGTCGGCGCGGGAGATGGCCGCGGCTGCAACGTGAACGTCCCGATGCCAACCGGATCCGGAGACGCCGAGTATCTCGAGGCGCTCGACTCGATCGTGCTGCCGATCATCGAGCAGTATGGCCCCGAGCTTCTGATCGTCTCGGCCGGGCAGGATTGCCATGCGGCCGACCCGCTGTCCGGACAGCTCATCTCGTCCGCCGGCTTCAAGGCGATGGCCTCGCGGGTCGCGGAGCTCGCGCGCCGCCAGAGCATCGGGCTCGTCGTGGTCCACGAAGGCGGTTACAACGTCTCGACCCTGCCCATGCTCGACCGCTCGATCGTCGCCGGCCTCGGCGGCTTCGAGGTCGAGGAGCCGGAGCCCTTCGTACCGGCCGACGTCACGGCTCCGGCCGGCTGGACGGAGCGCCGCCGGGAGGTCGTCTCGGCGCAGTCTCCGTACCGGAAGGGATTGCAGTAGCTCCGACCGCGTCGATCCGCGCCCTGACCT
>CAZTGN010000310.1:2406-2622 GCA_964613275.1 uncultured Conexibacter sp.
GTTCGGTCGAGATTCTGGACGTCGCCTCCAAAGAGGACCTCGCGGCAGCGATGGAGACGGCGTCGTTCGACCTCGTCTTCCCGTCCGACTACCTGGTCGAACGGCTCGCCGCCGGGGGCGCGCTTGCGCCGCTCGACCCGGCCGTCCTCCCGCTCGACCGGCTCGCCGCGTGGGCGCGGGAGGCGTCATTCGACCCGGGCTGTAGCCATTCGGTGC
>CAZTGN010000311.1:0-2621 GCA_964613275.1 uncultured Conexibacter sp.
GCCCGCCGCCGGCCCACCCGCCGGTGCGGGTCCAGTCCCACGGCGGGCGCGGCCCGCCGCCGGCCCACCCGCCGGTGCGGGTCCAGTCCCACGGCGGGCGCGGCCCCACCGTGGGACGCCCGCAGCGCCATGTGGCTTGTCCGCGCCCCAGCGCGGGTCCAGCCACCCACGCTGACTCCGGGTCGACTGCGAATCACTGTCCTCTGACGTACCGGATTCGCAGTTGACAGTTCGGCAATCCGCAGCTCCCCTTCCCCGACCCCGACCGGCAGGACATGACGACGGGTGACCCCGGCGTCGCGACCGACATCGCCGGCGCCCCGTCCCCGAGCCCGCCGCCGCTGTCAGGCTTCGGGGATCGAGCTCGGCTCGGCGGGATCGCGATCGGCCAGCGCCCGGCCGCGCTCGCCCTCGAGCGGGATCCCGTAGTGGGCGAGGAGCTGCCGCTCCTCGGCCGGCGTCAGGCCTCCCTCGGGATCGATCTCGGCGGCACGGCGGATCCAGGAGCGCGGAAACGCGGCCCAGGCGCGATCGGGCGTCGAGGCGGTGAAGCGGGCCGGAACCGCCGACCGGCGACCGATCCGGCCGAGCTTGACCACCAGCCAGGTGGGTGAGCCGTCGTCGGCGTCGACGAGGACGCCGCGAACGCGGCCGACCTTGCCGCCGCCGACCTCCTCGAGCCGCACGCCGACGCAGGCGCGCGCGTCGGCCAGCTCGTAAGCGGAGCCGGCCGGCGGCTCGGGGGCGGCGGGCTCAGCCAACGCCGTCCCGGTCGCCGGCACGGGCGAGCAGCTCGGCGGCGGCCGATGCCGGATCGGTACGACGGGCAACGACGTCGTCGAGCAGCGCCGCGACGGCCGGATCCTCGGCGACGCCCTGCTCGAGCCGGCGGCGCATCCGCGCCGCGGCGAGGCCGAGGACCTCGTTACGGAGGTTGCGGGCGCGACGCTGCTCGAGCGTTCCGGTCGCCTCGATCCGGCCGCGGTGTGCCTCGATCGCGTCGAGCAGCTCGGCGATACCGGTCCCATCGGTCGCGACCGCCTTCACGATCGGCACCTCCCAGTCACCGCTCGGCCCGAGCGACAGCGCCGTCCGCACCTCGCGCACCATCGTGTCGGCGAGGGGGTGCTCGGCCTTGTTGATCACGATCACGTCGGGGATCTCCATGACCCCCGCCTTCAATGCCTGGATCGAGTCGCCCGAGCCCGGCATCAGCACGAGCACGACGGTGTCGGCGTGGTCGACCACGTCGATCTCGGCCTGGCCCACGCCGACGGTCTCGAGCAGGATCTCGTCGAAGCCGGCCGCATCCATCACCAGCGCCGCCTGCAGGGCCGCCTCGGCGAGCCCGCCGAGCGCGCCGCGGCTCGCCATCGAGCGGATGAAGACGTCGTCGTCGAGGAAATGCTCCGACAGGCGGATCCGGTCACCGAGAAGAGCGCCGCGCGTGAACGGGCTCGACGGATCGATCGAGAGGACCGCGACGCGGCGCGCGCGGCCCCGGAGCTCGGCGACGAGCGCTCCGATCAGCGTGCTCTTGCCGACGCCGGGCGGGCCCGTGAAGCCGACGATCCGGGCCGAGCCGGTGCGCGGGTAGAGCTCGGCGACGAGCTCCGCCCCGGCGGGATCGCCGTTCTCGACCAGGGAGATCGCCCGCGCCAGGGCCCGCTTCTCGCCGGCGAGCAGGCGCTCGACGAGATCGCTCGATGTCGTCTGCGATGCCATCGGGCGGCTGATGATGCCACGCCCGAGCCTATGATCCGCGGCGGTGGGCGCCGAAGCCTCGACAGAGCCACGCCAGACGGCGCCGGAGCGCCCGCGGGCGCCCGAACCCGCCGCGTTGGCGCCGCGACGCTACGGCCTCGCGGCGCTCCGCTTCGCCGCCGCGCACGGCATGCTCACGCCGAAGTACGCACGCCTGGGGCTCCGCTTCCTCCGCTACCGCCTGCTCACGGCGCCGGGCTGGCGCTGGGATACCGACGGGATGCTCTTCCTCGGCCCGCACCTGCAGCTGCAGGCGGGGCGGGGCGCGCGGATCCGCCTCGGGCGGTTCGTCTGGATCGGCCACGGAACCAAGATCCGCTGCCACGAGGGAACGGTCGAGGTCGGCGCCAAGACCGTGCTCGGCCAGGAGTGCACGATCTCCGCCTACAAGCGGGTGCGCATCGGCAGCGAGTGCGTGATCGCCGACCGGGTGATGCTGATCGACTTCGACCACAACGTCACCGACCCGGAGACCCCGATCCGCCACCAGGGGATCTACAAGCGCGACGTCATCGTCGGCTCGAACGTCTGGATCGGCTACGGCGCGCAGGTCCTGCGCGGCGTCACGATCGGCGACAACGCGATCATCGGCGCGAGCGCCGTCGTCACCCGCGACATCCCCGCCAACGCGGTCGCCGCCGGCACCCCGGCCCGGGTCATCCGCATGCGGCCGGCGCCCGAGCGGCTGCGCTGGCCCGACCCGGTCGAGCCCGAGAGCTACGGCCCGTCGGGGCCGCGCTGAGCGGCCGCGCGCCCGACCCGGTCGAGCCCGAGAGCTACGGCCCGTCGGAGCCGCGCCGAGCGGCCGCGCGCCCGGCCCGGTCGAGCCCGAGAGCTACGGCCCGTCGGCGCCGCGC
>CAZTGN010000312.1:0-2580 GCA_964613275.1 uncultured Conexibacter sp.
ACGCGCTTCTCGTGGTCGGTGATCACCTTGCGGCTCTGCAGCCCGGCGACGACGCGCTCGAAGGCGTTGTCGAAGTCGGACTGGGCGATGAACGAGCGCTTGTTGCGCCCCGCCTGGATCGCTGCCTCGTTGCAGAGGTTGGCGAGATCGGCGCCGGTCAGGCCCGAGGTGTGCCGGGCGACCCGGCCGAGGTCGATGTCCTGGCTCAGCGGCTTGTCGCGGGTATGGACGGCGAGGATCTGCTCACGGCCGCGCAGGTCGGGCGGCGGCACGAAGACCTGGCGGTCGAAGCGTCCGGGCCGCAGCAGCGCCGGGTCGAGCTTCTCGAGCATGTTCGAGGCCGCCATCACGACGATGTTCTCGCTCGCCTCGAAGCCGTCCATCTCGACGAGGAGCTGGTTCAGCGTCTGGTCGCGCTCGCCCGAGACGTCGCTGCCGCGGGCGGTCCCGACCGCGTCGAGCTCGTCGATGAAGAGGATCGCCGGGGCGTTCTCGCGGGCCTCCTTGAACAGGCGCCGGATCCGGGCGGCGCCGAGGCCGGCGAACATCTCGACGAACGACGAGGCCGACTGGCTGAAGAAGTTGGCGCCCGACTCGTGCGCCACCGCCTTCGCCAGCATCGTCTTGCCGGTGCCGGGCGGTCCGTGCAGGAGGATCCCCTTCGGCACCTTGGCGCCGAGCGTCTTGAACCGCCTCGGATCGGAGAGGAACTCGACGACCTCGCGCAGCTCGTCCTTGGTCGCCTCGACGCCGGCGATGTCCTCCCAACCGACTCCGCTCCGCTTCGAAGCCTTGATCTCCTGCGGCTTCGTCCTCGGCATCACCGCGAGCATCCGGAACATCACGTAGACGAGCAGCGCGATGAAGATCAACGAGAACAGCGGCAGCCACCGATCGATCGTGTCGAGGATCTCGTCGCCGCTGATCGCGATCACCGCCGCCATGCCTGGATGCATCGGCAGATCCGCTGCCGCCGCTTAGCCCTGCTCGGCGGCGAGCAGCGCATCGAGCGCGGCGACCGCGACCTCGAGCTGCTCGGGCGTGGGCTCGCGCGTGGCGAAGCTCGACTGGATCAGGTGGCCGGCGCCGTGGACGGCGCGGCCGATCGGCGAGTCGGGGTGCCGGTCGGCGGCGACGAACACCTCGACCGCGAGCGAGAGGCCGGCGAGGGCGCTGGCCGCCCGCACGAGCCGGCCCGGGCGCTCGACCAGGCGATCGACGAGGAGCTGGCCGGCGGCGGAGAAGATCGCCATCGGCGCGATCAGGTTCGAGCCGCAGCGGCGGTGCTCCTTCGGTACCCCGGCCGGGTCGACCCCCTGCTCGTAGCCGCCGATCGACTTGTGCTCGGCGGCGTGGTAGGCGGCGAGGTCGGAGCCGCTCAGCGAGACCAGCGCCGGGACGAAGCCGATCGCCGCCGCGATCCCCTCGCGCGCCGGCGTGGTACCGCCCCGGCGGACGAGGTTGCCGGCGAGCGTGCTCAGGATCCCGGCGGCGATCACCTTCCCGTCCTCGAACGGAAGCCGCGCCGAGGGCACGGCGAAGCGCGCGATCGGGATCACCGCGAACGCCTCGGCGAGCCGCAGCGGCCCGCGCATGATCGGCACCTTCGCGAAGCGGTTGCCGCCGAGGTCGGGCTTCGGGCCGGAGGCGACGTCGATCGACCCGTCCGCGGCCCGGGCGGCTGCCCCCCATGCCGTCGGACCGTGGATCAAGAGGCCGTTGCGGAGCGCCATGCCGCCGAGGCGGAGCTTCTCGGGCTCGGCCGGCCGACCGCCGTTGGCCGAGGCGCCGTTCGGCGATGCGGCGATCCGCTCGATCGATTCGGCGCCCCCGCTCTGCTCGCCCGCGGCCATCGCCGGGCAGGTTAGCGCCGCCGCGCCCCGTCCCCGCGGCGCTGGATACTGGGGCGGGTGAGCGAGCGGCTGTTCGAGAGTGAAGACGCCGGCGGTGCGAGCGACGGCGCCGGCGTGCCGCTGGCCGTGCGGATGCGCCCGCGCCGGCTCGATGACCTGGTCGGTCAGGAGCATCTGCTCGCGGCGGGCTCGACCCTGCGGACGGCGATCGAGTCGGGGACGCCGCACTCGATGGTCCTCCACGGGCCGCCGGGCAGCGGCAAGACGACGATCGCGCGGATCGTCGCCGGGGCCGCCGAGGGCGCCTTCGAGGAGGAGTCGGCCGTCAACGCCGGCCGCGCCGAGGTGCGAGCGGTGATCGCGCGCGCCGCGGAGCGGCGCCGCGCGGGTCGCGCCACGATCTTCTTCCTCGACGAGATCCACCGCTTCAACAAGGCCCAGCAGGACGCGCTGCTGCCGGCGGTCGAGGACGGGCTGGTGACGCTGATCGGGGCGACCACCGAGAACCCCTACTTCGAGGTCAACTCGGCGTTGCTCTCTCGAACCCAGATCTACGAGCTGAAGGCGCTCGATGCCGTCGCCGTCGCCGAGCTGCTGCGGCGGGCCCTCGCCGACCGCGAGCGCGGGCTCGCCGACCCGCCGACGGTCGACGATGACGCGCTCGCGCTGCTCGCCGAGCGCGCCGGCGGCGACGCGCGCGCGGCGCTCGGGGCGCTCGAGCGGGCCG
>CAZTGN010000313.1:0-2564 GCA_964613275.1 uncultured Conexibacter sp.
GGTGCCGGTGGTCGTGGCCGCGGCGCCGGCGGGCGCCGGTATGTTGGTCCTCGTTCGCACCGCTCGCGCGGGCGGCGCCGACCTGCTCGACGTCGCCGCGGGCGGCGCCCAGCAGGACGTGCGGATCGCGCGATCCGTCGACGCGCTCAGCGGCCGGCTCGCGGGCTCCGGCCGCGTCAGCGGCGCCGGCGCCGTCGTCGGAGCGACCGAGCCGCGCTTCCTCGGCCGCCTCAGGGAGCTGATGCCGCGAGCGATTCTCCTCCTGCCCGGCGTCGGCGTCCAGGGCGGGTCGGTGGAGACGCTGGCCGCGGCCTTCACCGGCCCCGGGTCGGCCCTCGTGACCGCCTCGCGGAGCATCGCCGGCAGCCCGGACCCGGGAGCCGCGGCCGAGGAGCTGCGGGAGCGGGTCTGGTCGCTGGGCGCCTGAACCGACCGGGTGCCGGGCCGGCCGCTCCCGCCGGGGTGGGTGCCCTCACGACGGTTTGGAATCGGCCATCTAGAGTGGCGCCGATGGAACCGGCCGAGAACCCGATCGCGGACCTGAAGGCGGCGATCGCGGCCGCGGCCGCGGACCTTCACCCGAGCGTTCCCGCCGCCGCGCTCGAGCGCCCGCCCCGACCCGAGCTCGGCGACTACTCGACGAACGCCGCGATGTTGGCGGCGCCGCTGGTCGGAGCGCCCCCGCGCGACGTTGCGGGCCGACTGGCCGAGGGCCTCCGAGGGCGTCTCGGGGGCCGGGTGGAGCGCATCGAGGTCGCCGGTCCGGGCTTCGTCAACCTGCACATGTCGGAGCGTTGGATGCGCGATGCCGTAACGCTGGTCGCCGCCCGCGGCCGGCGCTTCGGCTCCGGGGTCGCCGATCCTCCGCGGTCGGTGCTCGTCGAGTTCGTCAGCGCCAACCCGACCGGACCGCTGACCGTCGCCAGCGGGCGTCATCTGGCCTACGGCGACTCGCTCGCGCGGATCCTCGAGTTCGCCGGCCACCGGGTCGAGCGCGAGTACTACCTGAACGATGCGGGCAGCCAGATCGATCTCTTCGGGGCCTCGATCGCGGCCCGGATCGCCGGGACCGAGGTGCCCGAGGGCGGCTACGAAGGCGAATACGTCGCCGCGCTCGGCGAGCGGATCAGCTCCGAGCACCCGGCCGGCCTCGATGCCGCCGAGCTCGGACGCCTCGGGGTCGAGCTGATGCTGGCCGGGATCAGGGCGACGCTCGAGCGCGCCCGCGTCCGCTTCGACGGCTGGGCATCGGAGCGCTCCCTGCGCGGTGCGGGGGCGGTCGAGGCCGCGATCGTCGAGCTGCGCGGCCGCGAGCTCGTCTATGAGAGCGAGGGCGCCGTCTGGCTGCGGACCTCGCGGTTCGGCGACGACAAGGACCGGGTGCTGATCCGCGCCGACGGCGAGCCGACCTACTTCGCCGCCGACATCGCCTACCACCGCGACAAGCTCGAGCGCGGCTTCGAGATCCTGTTCGACGTGCTCGGCGCCGACCACCACGGCTACGTCGGGCGGATGCGGGCCGCGATCGTCGCCTTCGGGGCCGAGCCCGACGCCTTCGAGGTCGCGATCATGCAGATGGTCAACCTCGTCGACGGCGGCGAGCGGGCGCGGATGTCGAAGCGGCGCGGCGACTTCGCCCGCCTCGACGACCTCCTCGACGACATCGGCGTCGACGCGACCCGCTTCTTCATGCTGATGCGCAGCCACGAGACGCCGATCGACATCGATCTCGACCTGGCCCGGGCGCACTCCTCCGACAACCCGGTCTACTACGCGCAGTACGCGCACGCCCGGATCTGCAGCATCTTCCGAACGGCGGCCGAGCGCGGGGCCGAAGCCGGCGACGACCCGCCGCCGGCGGGGACGCTCGAGCCCGCCGAGCGATCGCTGATCGCGCGCCTGCTCGAGGCGCCGGAGCAGATAGCGCGCGCCGCGCACCGCAGGGAGCCGCACGGGATCACCACCTACGTGCGCGAGGTCGCCGCCGACTTCCATGCCTTCTACCGGGATTGCCGCGTGGTCGGTGCCGGCCCCGGCCTCGAGCAGGCCCGACTGGCGGTGTGCGCGACGACCCGCGACGTCATCGCCACGATGCTCGACCTGCTCGGGGTCGAGGCGCCCGAGGAGATGTGAGCGGTTGAGCCCCCCGGGAGGCGGCGCCGGCTGGCGGACGGTCCTGGTGCTGACGCTGATCGGGGCCGCGGCCGGCTTCGCCTGGGGGATCGCCGACCGCCCCATCTACCGCGCGACGGCGACGGTCGCGGTCGAAAGCGATTCCCAGGGCGCCGATCGGGCCCGCCTCGAGCGCTTTGCGCAGCGGGGCGAGAGCGCCACCGTGGCGCGGCGGGCGGCGGCGATCCTCGGCCGCGACGTGCCGGGAGCGGACCTGCTCGCCGAGGTCTCGGTCGAGCCCGGGCCGGCGGGCGGCTTCCTCGTCGTCGCCGCCGAGTCCGACGCTCCCGACGTCGCCGCGGCGACGGCCGACGGCTTCGCCCGGGCTCTCGTCGCCGTCGAGGGCGACCCGCTCGCGCTCGGGGCCGCGCCGACGGTCGGGGCCGCCCCGG
>CAZTGN010000314.1:0-1580 GCA_964613275.1 uncultured Conexibacter sp.
CTGCGCCCGGCCAGCGAGGGAACCGGCGTGATCGCCGGCGGCGGCGTCCGCGCCGTGCTCGAGCTCGGCGGCGTTCGTGACGTGCTGACGAAGTCGATCGGCACCAACAACCCGATCAACCAGGTGAAGGCGACGATGGCGGGCCTGCGCGGCCTGCGCAAGCCCGAGGACGTCGCCGAGCTGCGCGGCCTGACGATCAAGCAGGTGCTCGGGGTGCCGAAGCAGGCCGAGGGCCCGGAGCAGGCGGCGGACGGCTCCGGCGGCGCCGACGCCGAGGACGGCGGGACCGCCGTCGCCGTCGCCGCCGAGGAGGCCGACGGAGCGGCGGAGGCGGCGGACGGCGCGGACGGCGACGCCCCGGAGGCGGGAGGCGAGAAGGCCGACGCCCCGGAGGCGGGAGGCGAGAAGGCCGATGGCTGAGCTCCTGATCAAGCAGGTCCGCTCGGCGAACGGGTCGAGCCCGCGCCAGCGGGACACGCTGCGGACGCTCAGGCTCGGCCGGATCGGCAGGAGCGTCACCCGCACCGACGACCGGCACACCCGCGGGCTGCTTCGCAGGGTCGAGCATCTCGTCACCGTCGAGACGGCGGCGAAGGGCTCCTGATGGCACGCATCGATCCCAACGACGTCGGGCTCGAGAACCTGACGCCGAAGCCCGGAACCCGCAAGGACCGCAAGCGCGTCGGCCGCGGCCACGGCTCCGGTACCGGCAAGACCTCCGGTCGCGGCCACAAGGGCCAGGGCGCCCGGGCGGGCGCGAAGCGCAAGGTCGCGCACGAGGGCGGTCAGAACCCGATCCACATGCGGATGCGGAAGCTGCGCGGGCCGAACAAGAAGATGTCGATGCCGTTCGAGCCGTTTCGCACGCACACCCAGCCGGTCAACGTGGCGACGCTCGAGGAGCGCTTCGACGCCGGCGCCGAGGTCTCGCCCGAGTCGCTGCGGGCGGCCGGGCTGGCGACCCGGAAGCACCCGGTGAAGATCCTCGGCAACGGCGAGCTGAGCAAGAAGCTCACGGTCCGTGCCCACGCCTTCAGCGCGGTCGCCCGCGAGAAGATCGAGGCCGCGGGCGGCAGCGTCGAAGTCATCGAGTGATCGATGCTGGCGATCCTCGGAAACGCCTTCGCGATCCCGGAGATCCGGCGGAAGATCGCCTTCACCGCGGCGATGCTCGCGCTCTACCGCCTCGGCGCCTACATCCCGGCGCCGGGGGTTGACGCCAATGCCATCGACAGCATCCAGGACAACTTCGCCGGCTCGGACATCCTCGGCTTCCTGAACCTGTTCAGCGGCGGCGGGCTCGAGCGGCTGTCCCTGTTCGCGCTCGGGATCATGCCCTACATCACGGCCTCGATCATCCTCCAGCTCCTCACGGTGGTCGTCCCGGCGCTCGAGAAGCTGCAGAAGGAGGGCGAGGTCGGCCAGCAGAAGATCACCCAGTACACGCGGTATCTGACCGTGGTTCTGTCGTTCCTGCAGTCGACCGGCTACGTCTTCCTCTTCCAGTCGTTCGGCGCGTCCGGCGAGAGCGTCGTCGGCGAGCTCACGTTCGCGAAGCTGATGCTGATCGTGATCTCGCT
>CAZTGN010000314.1:1590-2553 GCA_964613275.1 uncultured Conexibacter sp.
CCGCCGGCGCCGTCCTGCTGATGTGGCTCGGCGAGCTGATCACCCAGCGCGGGATCGGCAACGGCATCTCGCTGATGATCTTCGCCTCGATCGTCGCCGGGCTGCCGGGCGGGATCTCCGCCTGGTGGAACAGCCCCGACCAGGTCTTCGTCGTGATGATGCCGTTCCTCGCGGTCGCGGTGATCGTCGGGATCGTCTTCGTCCAGGAGGGGCAGCGGCGGATCCCGGTGCAGTACGCCAAGCGCGTCGTCGGCCGCAAGATGACCACCGGCGGCTCGAGCTACCTGCCGTTGCGCGTGAACATGGCCGGGGTCATCCCGGTCATCTTCGCCGCCTCGATCATGGCGTTCCCGCCGACCGTCGGCCAGCTCCTCAACACCCCGGCGGCGCTCGACTTCGCCGCGTTCTTCAGCCCCGACCGCTGGGCCTACGTGGTCGGCGAGGTCTTCTTCATCATCATCTTCACCTACTTCTACACGGCGGTCACCTTCAACCCGGTCGACCAGGCCGACAACCTGAAGAAGTACGGCGGCTTCATCCCCGGCGTCCGGCCGGGGCGCCCGACGGCCGAGTACCTCGACCGGATCCTCTCGCGGCTGACCTTCGCCGGCGCCCTCTACCTCGGCCTCGTCGCGGCGCTGCCGACGATCCTGATCAGCCAGACCGCGGCCAACTTCTACTTCGGCGGCACCTCCATCCTGATCGTCGTCGGCGTCGCGCTCGACACCGTCAAGCAGCTCGAGGCGCAGCTGATGATGCGCAACTACGAGGGCTTCCTGAAGTAGGTCACTCCGAGGGAATGCTCCGCTTCGCGTCCGCTTCCCTCGGTTCGTCGGCGGGGCTGCGGCGGCGCTCGGATCACGGCAGCCCTGGCGGGCTGCCGGAAGCGCTGCGCCGCCTTGATACCCCCGAGGGAATGCTCCGCTTCGCGTCCGCTTCCCTCGGTTCGTCGGCGGGGCTGCG
>CAZTGN010000315.1:0-2543 GCA_964613275.1 uncultured Conexibacter sp.
CCGCCGCGCGTGCTGCCGCGCGCGGCTCCGCTCGCGACGCACCGCCTGGCGCCGCTCGCGTGGCGTCATCGCACGCCAGCGCCGCATCTCGCGCCGCTCGTCGCGTCGCTGCTCCGCGTGCTCGGCGGCGTGCTCGGGCCCGAGGGCCCCGGTCTCGTAGGCACGCAGCTCGGCCTCGGGAAGATCGTCGCGCGCCTCGACTCCGTGCGCCTGCGCGATGCCGGCCGGGATCGTCAGCGAAACGGCTATCGCGGCGCACATCCTGGCGCCTCTACTCCCAATCCCCACGCGGTCAGGGTAGCGCAGGCCTGCACGACGCGCACCGGTTCACCGCGAGGTCTGCAGCGGGCCGGTCGGGCCCGCTTCCGGCTCAGTCCGGCGGCAACCACCCGGCCAACGTCCGGCGGTCGATCTTGCCGGAGCCGATCCGGGGCAGCTCGGCGTGGACCACGACCCGCTTGGGGACCATGTGGCTCTCGAGCGACTGGGCGCAGTGGCGGCGCAGCGCCTTCGCCTCGAGCTCGACGCCGGGCTCGGCCGAGACGTGCGCGTGCACGGCCTCGCCGAGGAGCTCGTCGGGAACGCCGACGACGGCGACGTCGCGGACCCCCGGGAAGGCGTGGAGGACGTCCTCGACCTCGCGCGGCGCGACCTTCTGGCCACGCGACTTGATGATGTCGTCGCGGCGGCCGACGAAGTACAGGTAGCCGCGCTCGTCGGCGCGGAACAGGTCGCCGGTGGCGAGCACCCGCTCCCAGGGCCAGCGGCCGGGGCGGAGCCGGCGATCGGTGGCCGCCTCGTTGCCCCAGTAGCCCTGCATCACGTGCGGGCCCCTGACCATCAGCTCACCGACGACGCCCGGTGCGGCGACCTCCCCGTCCTCGTCCTCGACCCAGGCCTCGGTGCCGGGTATGGCGGTCCCGACCGAGTCCGGGTGCTCGTCGACGTCGTCGGGGTCGAGCCGGCAGACCCGCTGGCACTCGGTCTGCCCGTACATGAGGTACAGCCGCGCCCGCGGGAACGCCTCGCGGGCGGCACGGACGACCGGCGTCGGCAGCCCGGCGCCGGCGTTGGTCAAACAGCGCAGGTGCGGCAGCTCGTGCTCGCCGATGCCGGGCAGCGAGAGCAGGAGCTGGTAGATCGTCGGCACCGCGGCGAAGCCGGTGATCTCCTGCTCCTCGAGGAGCTGGACGATGCGGCCGCCGGCGCCGAACCCGGACTCGAGCACGAGCGTCGCCCCGAGCCGGACGCAGGTCAGCATCTGGTAGAGCCCGTAGCCGAAATACAGCGGCAGGACGCAGAGGATCCGATCGGAGGGCTCCATGTCGATGCTCTCGATGATCGAGTCGGCGACGAAGGACATGTTTCCGTGGGTCAGCGTCACCCCCTTCGGCTCACCGGTGGATCCGGACGTGTAGATGACGGCGGCGAGGTCGGGGGCGACCATCGGCGCGAAGCCGCCCTCCCCCCCGGCCCCCGGGGCGACGTCGACGTCCCCGGCGACGACGATCGTCCCGTCCGGCACCGCCGCGGCGACCTTGTCCCGGGTCGCCGCCTCGCAGACGACGGCGACGGCGCCGACGTCGGTGACGATCCGCTCGAGCTTCGCCGGCACGATCTCGGGGCTGATCGGCGAGAAGGCGGCCCCGGCCCGGAGGATCGCATAGACGTTGGCGGCCATCGGAATCCCGTTGGACATGACGATCGCCACCCGGTCGCCCCGTCCGACCCCGAGCCGGCGCAGCTCGAGGGCGGCCGCTTCGACGCGGGCGTCGAGGGCCGCGTAGCTGACGGAGCCCTCCGCCGTGACGATCGCGGCGTGGTCGGGGCGGGCCGCCGCCGTGGCCCGCAGATCGTCGGCGAGGACCCTGGGTCTCAGGACCCCGCCCGCTTGCGCTCGACGTAGCGGGCGATCGCGTCGACCGAGCCGAAGTTCTCCTCGGTGATCTCGACGTCCTGGACGCCGACCGCGTAGCGCGCCTCGACCTCCTCGACGATCTCGACGAAGCCGAGCGAGTCGACGATCCCCGCAGCCAGCAGCTCCTGGTCGTCGGCGAGCTCCGCGTCGGGATCCAGGTAGAGGAAGTTGTCCTCGATGAACGCCCGCATCTCCTTGCGGACGTCGTCGCCACCATCGGCTGCTGCGCTCATGAAACCTCACTCATCGATTGGTCGACCGTGCGGTCGATTCTTACCGCCGGAGCGGCTGTCTCCGCGGGATGATCGCCGGAAGCGCCGACGAACGCCTGATGCCAGAGCTGGGTCGAGAGGATCCCGACCAGCGCCATCCCCTCGCGGACCCCGGTGGCGCGACCGCTGCGGCAGCGCCGCAGCAGCCCCTCGACACGGCGCGGCTCCCAGATGCCGACCGCCTCCAGAGCCGCCGGCGCCAGCGCCTCCTCGACCCATCCGGGCGCGCCGGCGGCGAAGAACGGGACGACCTCCGGAGCCCGGTAGGGCTGCTTGCGGCGGGCCGAGATCGAGGCCGGCAGGAGCTCCTCGGCGAGCTCGCGCAGGGCCACCTTGTCGCTCGATGCGGTCAG
>CAZTGN010000316.1:0-2518 GCA_964613275.1 uncultured Conexibacter sp.
GCCCCGGCGGCGACCACCGCGGCGGCGAAGTCATGGCCGTCGGCGCTCGATCCGCGAACGCAGAAGAACAGCGTTCCGGGGCCGACGAGGCGGCTGTCGAAGGCGACGTCGGCGATCTCGGGCTCGCCCGGGGTCCCGGCGACCCGCGCAGCTCCGGCCGGCAGCGCGTCGCTTAGGTCGGCGAGCCTCATCGCCCGCGATTCTAGGAACGGCGCAGGTGGGAACGGCGGCCGCCGCCGCTGGGGTGACCTCAGGCCCCCGGAGCGATCCCGAGGTAGGGAAGCGCGAACGTCGCGATCTCCCCGAACGCGGGCGCCGCCACCGAGCCGCCGTAGTAGTCGCCGCCCTTCGGGTCGTCGACGATCACCGCCGCGAGCAGTCGTGGGTCGTCGGCCGGCGCGAAGCCGACGAACGAGGCGATGTACTGGGTCTCCGAGTAGGTGCCGTCGACCACCTTCTGGGCGGTTCCGGTCTTGCCCGCGAGGACGTAGCCGGGCACGCTCACCTCGGAGGCGGTGCCGCCGTCGCCGAGCACGCCCTCGAGCATCTTCCGCAGCTCGGCCGAGGTCTCATTGCCGATCACCCGGGTCCCGTCCGAGTGCTCGACCGGCTCGCCGTCGACCGCCTCGATCAACCGCGGCGCCCGGAGGATGCCGCCGTTCGCGATCGCCGCGTAGCCGGCCATCATCTGCATCGGCGTCACCGAGATGCCCTGGCCGATCGGCAGGTTGCCGATCGAGGAGCCGGAGTACTCCTGCGGCGTCGGGACGATCCCCTGCTCCTCCGCCGGGTAGTCGATCCCGGTCGGGCGCCCGAACCCGAACCGCGAGACCCAGTCCCCGAACGAGCGCTCGCCGAGCTCCTGCCCGATCATCACCGTGCCCACGTTCGAGGATTGGGCGAGGATGTCGGCGACGCTCAGCGTTCGGTACCCGACCGGGTGGGACTCGCCGATCGTCCTGTCGGCGACCTGGATCTCGGGCGGCACGTCGAATGCGGTCTCGGGCTTGACGATGCCGTCCTCGAGCGCGCCGGCGACGGTGAACGCCTTGAAGGTGGAGCCCGGCTCATAGGTGAAGCCGGTCGCCATGTTCGTGAGCTGATCGGGGTCGGCCTCGCTGAGGTCGGCCGGGTCGGCCGGCGGCCAGCTGGCCATCGCGAGCACGTCGCCGTCGCCCGGGTCCATGACGATCGCGGTTGCCCCCTCCGGCGTGTAGGTCTCGCCGATCTCGCCGAGCACCTTCTCCGTGTAGGACTGGATCCGACCGTCGATCGTGAGCTGGACGTCACGGCCGGCGGCGGCACCGGTGACGACGTCGCGACCGATCTCCTGGCCGAGCGCGTCCTTGGTGATCGCCACCTCGCCGTCGGTTCCGGCGAGGACCGGGTCCTCGGACTGCTCGATCCCGAACAGGCCGTGCCCGTCCTCGCTGACGGCGCCGATCAGCCGGCCGGCGTCGTGTCCCTGCGGATAGACCCGCCGCGAGTCGGGCAGGATCCCGATGCCGTCCAGGCCGAGCCTCTCGACCCGGTCGGCGGTGACGAGGTCGGTCTTGCGGGCGACGTACTCGAAGCCGCTCGGGGCCGTCAGCGCCTTCAGGATCTCGTCCTCGGGCTCGCCCAGCACCGCCGCCAGCTTCTTCGCCGCCCGCGGCGGGTCCACCACCTGGTAGGGGGTCGCGAACACCGTCGCCGCCTCCTCGGAGACCGCGAGGGCGTTGCCGCGCCGGTCCAGGATCGCCCCGCGGATCCCCGGCACCTCGACCGTCGCCACCTGCTGGCTGCGGGCGTCGGCGCTGTACTCGCCGCCCTTGACCGTCTGCAGCCAGGCCGTCCGGACCATGACGAGGCAGAACGCCAATGTGAAGGCAGCGAACAGCAGGCCGACGCGCTTCTCGATCAGGCGCAAGCGGCCTCCGCTCCTACGGCGCCGTCACGGTCGGATCGACGGCCGAGTCGACCGGCGCGGTCGGCGTCGTCGTCGGCACCGTGGTCGCGGGGTCGACCGGCACGGCGTCCGTCGTCGCGGCCGGGTCGGCCGTCGCCGGGTCGGCCGTCGCGACGTCGATCGGGATCGCGGGCGCTCCGGCGACGATCTCGCCGCCGGCGAGGCGCTCGGCGGCGCGCTCGGCGTCGCTCCGGCGCGTCCGCAGGTAGTCGACGGCGTCGGGTGCAGGCACCTCGAGGCCGAGCGCGGCCGCGGCCTCCGAGATCTTCGCGCTCGAGAGCCGGTTCGCGATACGCGCCCGCAGGACGCTGTTCTGTTGCTGCAGCTCGTCGATCTTCGTCGACGTCTCGCTGCCGGCGGCGCTGAGGCTGAGGCCGAGGACGTTGATCGCGACGATGCCGCAGAGGAGGACCCCGAGCACCACGATCCAGGCCCGTCCCCGCGCCATCCCGACCACGAAGCCCGAGTCGGCGATGCCGCTGATCGCGCTCACCGGGAGCATGGCGACGTTGCCCCCGGCGGCGAGCGGGCCGCGGGGCCGCCCCGAAGCGGGCCGGCGGCGCCACCATC
>CAZTGN010000317.1:0-2239 GCA_964613275.1 uncultured Conexibacter sp.
GTCGTGCGGCGCCGCGGCGGCGAAGAACGGGGTGACGAGGCCGGGGGCGGAGGCGACGCTGACCCTCGGGGCGGCGCCGGCATCGGCGGCGGCGGTCGCGAGGCCGGCGGCGAGGCGCTCGGTGGCGGCGCCGATCCGCTCGTAGGCGGCGGCGTCGAGGCGGCGCAGCGTCGCCAGCCCGGCGGCGACGGCGAGCGGGTTCCCCGACAGGGTCCCGGCCTGGTAGACGTCGCCGGCCGGCGCGACCCGCTCGAGCAGCTCGCGGCGGCCACCGTAGGCGGCGGCGGGAAGGCCGCCGCCGACCACCTTGCCCATCACCGTCAGGTCGGCATCGACCCCGTAGAGCTCCTGGGCGCCGCCGCGGGCGACCCGGAAGCCGGTGATCACCTCGTCGCAGACGAGCAGCGCGCCGCACGAGTCGGCGAGCGCGCGCAGGTGCTCGAGGAAGCCGTCGCGGGGCGGGACGACGCCCATGTTCGCCGCGATCGGCTCGCAGACGATCGCCGCCGGCTCGTAGGTGTCGACCGCCTGCTCGACGGCGACGGAGTCGTTCCAGGGGACGACAGCGGTCGCCTCGGCCTGCGCCCGCGGCACCCCCGGGCTCGCCGGGATCCCCTGCGTGGCGAGGCCGGATCCCGCCTCGGCGAGGAGGCCGTCGACGTGGCCGTGGTAGGCGCCGGCGAACTTGACGACGCGCTCGCGCCCGGTCGCAGCGCGGGCGAGCCGCAGCGCGCTCATCGTCGCCTCGGTGCCGGAGCTGACCATCCGCACCATCTCCACCGATCGGAAGCGGTCGCAGACCTCGGCCGCGAGCTCGACCTCGCCCTCGGTTGCGGTGCCGAACGAGGTGCCGCGGGCGGCGGCGGCGGCGACCGCCGCGACGACCCCGGGATCGGCGTGGCCGAGGATCAGCGGGCCCCAGGAGGAGATCCAGTCGACGTACTCGTTGCCGTCGACGTCGGTGACGCGACAGCCGTCCCCGCTGGCGATGAAGATCGGCTCGCGCCCGATCGACCCCATCGCCCGGACCGGCGAGTTGACCCCGCCGGGCATCAGCTTCACGGCCTCCCGGTAGAGCGCCGCCGATCGTTCGTCGTTCAAGGGCGCGCGCTGTCCGCCGGCCGCCGGCCGCCGGCCGCTTCCGCGAACGCCGCCGGCGCGTGCTCCCGCTCCCACTCCTCGTAATCGGGGGTGAAGTAGCGCAGGCGCACCTTCTTGAACTCGGTCGAGCTGTAGAGGACGGCGCGGTCGTCGCCGTGCAGGTCGTGCTCGTCGGCGATCGACTGCAGGACCGCGTCGCACTCCTCCTTCGAGCGGCCGTGCGCCATCGTGAACACCGAGTAGGGCCAGTCGGGGTAGGTCGGCCGCTGGTAGCAGTGCGAGATCCCGCGCACGGCCGCCATCCGGCCGCCGACCTCGGGGACGTCCTCGGGGGCGACCCTCCAGACGCCCATCCCGTTCGCCGAGAAGCCGGCGCGGCGGTGGTAGAGGATCGCCGCGACGCGGCGGAGGATCCGGCGCTCGGCGAACCGCTCCAGGTGCACGAGGAGGGCCTCGGTGTCGAGCCCGACCGCGGCGGCGGCGGCGTCGTAGGGGCGCGCCGTCACCTCCATCGGGCCCTGGACCGCGCGGATCACCTCGATGTCGAAGTCGTCGTAGGGCTGCGGCTCGAGCTCGCGCGGCGGCACCGCCTCGACCTTGGCGGCGAGCGCGGCGGTGCCGCCCTCCATCTCGAGGTTCATGTTGATCTTGAACATCGTCAGCGTCGGCAGCTGGCGGATCGACTCGGCCCCGGTCAGCCGCTGCAGGACGTCGAGGGTGCCCGCGAGGCCGAGCCGCGAGTCGGGCGGCGTCGCGATCGTGAACCAGAGGTTGAACTCGTGATCGCGCAGGTAGTTGTGGGAGACGCCGGGGTGCTCGTTGATGATCTTGGCCGGCCGGTGCGGGTACTCGCGATCGACCCTGGCCGCGACGAGCATCGACGCGTACCCGAGCGCCCGGGTGTCGAAGATCGGCGTGATCTCGCGGATGATCCGCCCGTCGAGAAGGCGCCGGGTCCGCTCCATCAGCTCCGCCACCGGGATGCCGGCGGCCGCGGCGAGCGTCACGTAGGGCTCGGGGTCGAGCGGGAACTCCGACTGCATCAGGTTCATCAGCCGGCGGTCGATCTCGTCGAGCGGGATCGCGGCGCCGCCCTTGCGCGAGCGCAGCTTCGGCCCGCCGCGGCCGCCGCGCGGGG
>CAZTGN010000317.1:2249-2480 GCA_964613275.1 uncultured Conexibacter sp.
GCGGTCCCGGGGTTCTCCGTCTCGTTTTCGGTCAACTCACTCATCAAGCCACCCGGCGGCGTCCTTGGCGTGGTAGGTGATTATCGCGTCGGCACCGGCCCGGCGGATCGAGGTCAGGGCCTCGAGGACCGCGGCGCGCTCGTCGAGCCAGCCGGCTTCGGCGGCGGCCTTGATCATCGCGTACTCGCCGGAGACGTGGTAGGCGGCGAGCGGTGCACCGGTCGCCTCCTT
>CAZTGN010000318.1:0-2462 GCA_964613275.1 uncultured Conexibacter sp.
CCGATGGAGCGCCGGCGCGCGCCGGCGATCGGCCGGCGTCAGGTAGGCGTTGCGCGACGACATCGCCAGCCCGTCGGGCTCGCGGACCGTCGGCAGGACCTCGATCCGGGCGTCGTAGTCGAGATCCGTCGCCATCCGCTTGATCACGACCGCCTGCTGGGCGTCCTTCTGGCCGAAGTACGCGACGTCCGGGCCGACCAGATTGAGGAGCTTGGCCACGATCGTCGTCACCCCCCGGAAGTGCTCCCGTCCCCGCCGGCGCGGATCGCCGCAGAGGACGTCGGTCAATCCGCGGACCTCGACCGAGGTCGAGAAACCGGCCGGATAGACGTCATCGGCGGTCGGGGCGTAGACGATATCGACGCCGGCATCGGCGGCAAGCGCGGCGTCGCGGTCGCGGTCGCGCGGATAGCCGGCGAGGTCCTCGCCGGGACCGAACTGCGCCGGGTTCACGAACAGGCTCATGACCGTTGCGTCGCATGCGGATGCCGCGGCCCGAAGCAGCGAGGCGTGACCCTCGTGGAGGGCGCCCATCGTCGGCACGAGCCCGATCGCGCGGGCCTCGCGGCGGGCGGGGGCGAGGGCCGCGCGGAGCTCCCCGGGGGTCGTGACGAGCCTCATCTGGTCGCTCCCTCGGCGGCGATCTCACGGGTCCGCTGCGCGAGCGCCCGATACATCGGCTCGAGTCGGGGGGCCGTTGCGGCGATCGCATCGAGGTGGGCGGCGACCGTCGCCTCGTCGCCGCGGGCGATCGGCCCGGTCAGCGCAGCCGGGCCGCGCTCGGCCCAGTTCGCCGCCGTGCGGAGGACGAGCGGCGCCAAGAGCTCGCGCCCACCCTCGACGCCGGCGGCGCCCAGCAGCTCCTCGGCGCTCGCCTCGAGGGCGACGAGGAAGTTCGAGGCGATCGCGGCCGCGGCGTGGTATGCGGCCCGTGCCCCCTCGGGCACGGCGAACGGGACCATCCCGCAGCGCTCGGCGATCGTGCGTGCGAGCTCCTCGGCTGCCTGATCGGAGCCGGCGATCGCCGCCGGCGCTCCGGTCAGATCGGTGTCCGGGCGGGACACCGTCTGCAGCGGATGGATCGAGAACGCGGCGGCGGGGGCGCCGGCGAGCGCCGCCAGCCGAGACGGGCCGCCCGTGGGCCCCTTGAAAAGCGGAACCGGGGCGGCCGGGTTAACGGGGGCACGCGCGGGGGGGGGCGCGCCGTCCGGCACGCAGAGCAGCGCTGCCTCGGCGTCGGCGCAGGCGGCGGAGACGCCCTCGCGCCCGGCGATCGTCACCGGGGCGCCGGCAGCCTCGAGCGCGGCGGCGAGGCTCGTACCCACGCGGCCGGAGCCGATCAGCGTGATCGGGGGGATCTGGGTGGTGTGCGAGCGGGGGGGCTGCATCCGTTCCAGTTCCCGGGTCGAGATACCGGACGGTGGGTCGGGTTCGGGTCGGGCCCTTCGCGCGCTCCGCCTCCGGGGGCCGGATGGCGGCCGCGGGCCGGAACCGATGATAGAGGCGGCGGGGGCCCGATCGAGCGCCCGACTACGATCAGGGCGTGCCGATCTACGAGTTCGAGTGCGGCCGCTGCGGCGAGCGGTTCGAGGAGCTGGTGCCCGCCGGCACCGCCTCGCACGCCTGTCCCGCCTGCGGCGCCGCCGGCGCCGGGCAGCGCTTCTCCGGCTTCGGCACGACGCGCCAGCCGACGGCGGCGCAGAAGCGGCGGATGGAGGACCGGCGCGCGACCGACCGCGCCGGCGCCCGCGAGCGGATCCAGCGCAACCTCCACCGCGGCCTGGAGCTCCGCCCGCTAGCGTGAGCGGACCCGCACAGCGCCGCGACGTGCTCGACGGGGTCTTCCGGGCCGCCTCGGACTGCACCCTCTGCCCGCTGGCGGAGACCCGGACCACGGTGGTCTTCGGCGCCGGCGACGCCGATGCCGACCTGATGTTCATCGGCGAGGCGCCGGGAGCGGAGGAGGACCGCCGCGGACTTCCCTTCGTCGGCCGTGCCGGCGGCCTGCTGAACGAGCTCCTGGGCGAGATCGGGCTCGCCCGCGACGACGTGTTCATCGCCAACACGCTGATGTGCCGGCCGCCGGGCAACCGCGATCCCCAGCCCGACGAGCTCGCGGCCTGCCGGCCCTTCCTGCTCGAGAAGGTGCGGCTGATCGAGCCGAAGGTGATCGCCACGCTCGGCAACTTCGCGACGAAGCTGATCACCGGCAACCAGACCGGGATCACCCGGGTCCGCGGCAAGCCGCAGATCCACCGCCTCGGCGCGCGCACGGTTCGCGTGTTCCCGGTCCTGCACCCCGCCGCCGCGCTGCGGACCGCGAAGCTGCGGCCGACGATGAGCGAGGACTTCGCGGCGCTGGGGCGGCTGCTCGGGGAGCCGGCGCCGCAGCAGGAGCCTGTCGCCGCGGTCACGGAGGGGCGACGGTCCGGCGGCGCGCCGGGACAGGAGCCGGTCTCCAC
>CAZTGN010000319.1:0-2460 GCA_964613275.1 uncultured Conexibacter sp.
CCCCTGGGCCATGTCGACCAGCGACTCGACGATCTTGCGGTCGGCGTTCGACTCGATGACGCCGTGAACGAACTGCATGTCGATCTTGAGCTCCGTGAACGGCAGGTGCCGCAGGTAGGTCAGCGAGCCGAAGCCGGTCCCGACGTCGTCGAGCGAGAGACCGCACCCCAGCGCCTCGACCCGCTCGGTGAAGTCGCGCAGCGACTCGATCGCCGGCGTCGCCGCCGTCTCGGTGATCTCGAACGTGAGCAGGGCCGGGTCGGCGCCGCTGCGCTCGAGCGAGGCCGCTACCTCGTCCGTCAATGAGCGATCGCTGATCGTCGCCGCCGAGATGTTGGCGCTGACGCGGCGTCCCGAGGTGATCAGCCCGAGCGCCCGAGCGACGACCCAGTGATCGAGGTTGCGGCCGAGCCCGAAGCGCTCGGCCGTCGGCACGAACTCACCGGCGCTGATCGGCCGGCCGCTGACCGGGTCGACCATCCGCACGAGCAGCTCCTCCGCGCAGGCGATGCCCGTCTCCATGTCGATGATCGGCTGCGAGTAGAGGATGAGCCCGCCCTCGGTGACGGCCTGGCGAACGTGGCCGACCCACTCGAGCCGGCTGCGGTCCTCGCCGGTGAACGCGATGGCGCGGTCGCGCCCGCCCTCCTTCGCCTGGTGCAGGGCGATGTCGGCGGCGGTGATCAGGTCGGTCGCGCTGATCCCCATGCCGCGCTCGACGAGCGCGACGCCCGCGCTCGCGGTCAGGTTCGCGGCGCCGGTCCGGGACCGGATCATCGCCAGCAGGCTGCCGGCCCGCTCCAGCGCCTGCGCCTCGCCGACGCCCGGGATCAGCAGCCCGTACTCGTCGCTGTCGAGGCGTGACAGGAGCTGGTCGCCGCCGAGGTCCTCGCCGAGCATCTTCGCGATGTCGGCGACGACGCGGTCGCCGGTGCTGCGGCCGAGCGTGTCGTTGACCCGCTTCAGGTGGTCGAGGTCGATGATCACCAGCGCTCCGCGCTCTCCCGGCAGCCGCCCCGACGAGAGCTCCGCATCGACCGCGTTCTCGAACGTCCGTCGGTTCATCAGCCCGGTCAGCTCGTCGTGCTCGGCCAGGTAGCGGAGCCGGTCCTCCGCCGCGCGCTGCTCGGTGATGTCGGTGATCAGACCCTCGACGACCAGCGGGCCGTCACCATCGGCGGTCCCGGCCGAGGCGCGGTCGCGGACCCAGACCATCTCGCCGTCGCGGCGGCGGATCCGGTAGGCGATGTCGAGCGGGCTGCGTTCGCGCCGGCAGGTGTTCTCCTCCTCGATCACCCAGGCGAGGTCGTCGGGGTGCACGGCCCGCTCCCAGAGCCCGGGGTCCTCCACCCACTCCTCGGGCGTGTATCCGAGCACCTCCTCGACCTGGGGCGAGACGAAGGACCAGCGACCGCCGGTGCCGAGCGCGGCCCGGTAGATGACCGACGGCAGCCGCTCGACCAGCGTCCGGATCTGGCGCTCGGCATCGGCCAGGGAGGCGACCGCGCGCGATCGCTCGATCGCCGCGCCGAGCGTCTGCGCCAGCGAGACGAAGAGGCTGATGTCGCTGAGCTCGAAGCGCCGCGGCGTCCCGGCGGCGGCGATCAGCGAGCCGAAGCCGCCCGAGGTGCCGGGGATTCGGATCGAGATCGAGCTCTGGGTCGGGGTGGCGCCCTCGGGCGTCAGC
This sequence comes from uncultured Conexibacter sp., assembly GCA_964613275.1. Taxonomy (GTDB): domain Bacteria; phylum Actinomycetota; class Thermoleophilia; order Solirubrobacterales; family 70-9; genus RHKX01. Next base: position 1,688 of record CAZTGN010000319.1, read on the forward strand.
GCCCCGAACCGCCCCTCGCGGCGGAAGTCCTCGACGACGATCGCTCCCTGTCCGCGGAGCAGGGTGTAGCCGGGCTGGGTCGAGGTCGCCAGCGGCACCGTCGTAGCGACGCCCTCGGCCGGCCAGCCGTGGCTCGCTCGCAGCGTCATCGTCGTACCGCCGTCGTCGCGGCGCCAGATCTCACAGCGATCGACCTCGAGCTCGTCGACCGCCAAGGCCACCGCCTGCCGCAGGAGCCGGTCCAGGTCCAGCCCCTCGAGCGCGAGCTGGCCGAGGTCGAGAACCGCGGAGCGCCGGCGGGCGTCGGAGTGGAGCTCGCGCTCCCGCTCGCTGCGCTCGCTCGCATCCCGGAGGTAGACGGCGAGCCGCCGGCTTCCCGCGATCTCGATCGGCCTGGTCGCGATGTCGACGGGGACCTCGCGTCCGTCGGCGCGGCGGGCGGCAAGCTCGAGCCGGCGCTCGTCGAGACCCTCGCCGGGCGCGTCGACCTCGCGCAGGAGCACGCCGCGAACCGCCGTCTGCAGGTGGTCGGGGAAGATCAGCGAGGCGAGGTCGGCGCCGAGCGCACGCGACCGCTCGAGCCAGAACTGGCGCTCGGCCGCTGCGTTCCAGTAGATGACCCGTCCCCCGTCGTCGACGATCGCCGTTCCGTCCGGCGAGCCCTCGAGCAGCGTCACGGCGGCCGCCCCGAGCTCCGTCGCGACCTCGCTCGAGCCGGGACCGCCCTCGCCGGCGATCCTCAGCAGCCCCTGGGCTCTACGGGTCGAGCGCTG
>CAZTGN010000320.1:0-2437 GCA_964613275.1 uncultured Conexibacter sp.
GATCTGCGTCGCGAGCCGGATCCGCTGCGCCTCGCCGCCCGACAGCGTCGTCGCCGCCCGCGCCAGCGTCAGGTAGCCGATCCCGACCGAGACCAGGAACGACAGCCGCTCCTCGACCTCGCGCACGACCAGCTTCGCTATCGCCCGCTCGGTGTCGGTCAGCTCGAGCGCGCCGATCCACTCGAGCGCCGCCGCGGCCGAGAGCCGTGAGTACTCGTCGATCGAGAGGCCGCCGACGGTCACGGCGAGGCTCTCGGGCCGCAGCCGGGCGCCGCCGCAGGCCGGGCACGGCTGCATGGCCATCAGCCCCTCGATCCGCTCCCGCGTCTTGTCCGAGTCGGTGTTCGCGTAGCGGCGCTCGAGCCCGGCCGTGATGCCCTCGAAGCGGGCGTTGTAGCTGCGCCGGCGCCCGAACCGGTTCTTGTAGGCGATCCGGTGGCGCTCCGATCCGGTCCCCTCGAGCAGCACCCGCCGATCGGCCTCCGGCAGGTCCTGCCAGGGGGTCTCGAGGTCGATCCCGTGCTCCTCGCAGACCGCCTCGACGAGCCGCCGGTAGTACATCGACGCGGCCCCCATCCAGGTCGCGAGCGCCCCCTCGGCGATCGAGAGCGTCGGGTCGGGGATGCAGAGCTCGGGGTCGATGACCCGCTGGAAGCCGAGTCCGTGGCAGCGCTCGCAGGCCCCGTGCGGCGAGTTGAACGAGAAGATCCGCGGCTCGATCTCGGGCATCGAGGTGCCGCAGTTGAGGCAGGCGAACTTCTCGCTGAAGACGAGTACCTCGCCGCGCCTGCCGGCGCTCGGGCCCGACAGGGTCTGCGCCCTCGCGACCGCGCCACCGCCCCTGCCGTCGACGATCTCGACCTCGACGAGCCCGTCGGCGAGCCCGGCCGCCGCCTCGATCGACTCCGACAGGCGCTTGCGCAGGCCCTCCTTCATCACGAGCCGGTCGACGACGATCGCGATGTCGTGCTTGTAGCGCTTGTCGAGCGCGATCTCCTCGTCGAGCCGGCGCAGCTCGCCGTCGACGACGGCGCGGGCGTAGCCCTGCTGGCGCATCTCCTCGAGCAGCCGGCCGTACTCGCCCTTGCGCTCGCGGACGACCGGGGCGAGGACCATGAACCGGGTATCGGGCGCCAGCGTCATCACCCGATCGGTGATCTGCTCGATCGACTGGCCGGCGATCGGCTCCCCGCAGCTCGGACAGTGCGGCCGACCGATCCGCGACCAGAGCAGTCGCATGTAGTCGTAGATCTCGGTCACGGTGCCGACCGTCGAGCGCGGGTTGCGCGAGGTCGTCTTCTGGTCGATCGAGATCGCCGGGCTCAGTCCTTCGATCGAGTCGACGTCGGGCTTGTCCATCTGGCCGAGGAACTGGCGCGCGTAGGCCGACAGCGACTCGACGTAGCGGCGCTGCCCCTCGGCGTAGATCGTGTCGAAGGCGAGGCTCGACTTGCCCGACCCGGAGAGCCCGGTCATGACGACAAGCGCATCGCGGGGCAGCTCGACGTCGATGTTCTTCAGGTTGTGCTCGCGGGCACCGGAGACGACGATGCGACCGCTGCTCGGACTCGATCCCACGACGGGGATTCTACGTGCACGAACGGACGTTCGATTGAGGGACGGCCACCTTCGCCCGGAGGCGCACCGCACTGCCGCCTGCACGATCGTCGAAGCTGCATTCGACTTCGTCGTCTCCGGTTACCATCAGCCGCAGTACAAACGGGACCCCATGCTCGGGGGGAGGAGACGGAGGGATGAAGCGACAGAGGCGGCGTAGCGCGGTCCTCGCTATGGCGATGGCGGTGACCGTCGCGGGGACGGCACTCGTGACGTCGGCGATCGGCGCCGTCGACGGCAAGCTCCAGGGTACCTTCAAGGCCGAGGTCCGAGCCGTCAAGGCGACCTTCCCGGTCGACAAGACGCCGGTCAGGCGCACCTACGAGTTCGAGTGCCTGAACCGCAAGTGCTCCTCGGTCCGGTTCCGGCGCGAGGGCGGCGACGGCGTCTACAGGTCGGCGCTGACCGAGCAGCGCCGCGGCGTCCTCACCGGCCCCGAACGCGTCGCCGGCGACGACTGCCCCGACAGCGACGGCACCAGTCGCCGGGTGATCGATCACACGGTGCGAATCACCAAGGCGAGCAGGTCGGGCAAGGCCAAGGAGATCGCCGGCGAGAGCCGGTACTCGTGGCCGCAGTGTCCGGGCGACCCCTCGCAGACGACCAGATTCACCGCCGTCGCGAAGTAGAGCCGTCGTCCGGCGGCGGCCGGGCTTCGGTGCAGGATCAGCGCTTGGCCCGCGACATGACCTCGTCGATGAGGCCCTCGACATCCGGCACCTCGCCGAACTCACCGCGGAGATGCGCCGTGATCGTCTCGCGCTCGGCGCCGTCGAGCGCCATGTTCATCGCGACCAGGCGCGCCGCTCCCTGGTCGGAT
>CAZTGN010000321.1:0-2433 GCA_964613275.1 uncultured Conexibacter sp.
GTTGAACGCCTGCGCTCCGCCGAGCGGCTGGACGTTGACGTGCACGGCGCCGAAGAACTCCATGGCGCGGTCGATCGCGAGCTGCTCAGCGACGTCGACCTCCTCACAGCCACCGTAGTAGCGGCGGCCCGGATAGCCCTCGGCGTACTTGTTGGTCAGCACCGAACCGGCCGCCTGGAGCACCGCCTGCGGGACGAAGTTCTCGGACGCGATCATCTCCAGGGTCGCCTGCTGGCGGGCGAGCTCGCGGTCGAGCACGGCCGCGATGTCGGGGTCGACGGCGCCGAGCGGCGCGGTCTGGAAGTCATCGGGCAGGTCGGTCATCGGGATCAGCCTCTCAGTTCGTAAGCGGCACGGTGCCATCCTCGAGCGCCGCGATCTTGTCGACCCGGCGCGCGTGGCGGCCACCCTCGAAGTCGGTGCCGAGGAACGCGGCGACGATCGGCTCGGCCGCGTCGGCTCCGAGCCGGCGGCCGGCGAGCGTCAGCACGTTTGCGTCGTTGTGGCGGCGGCTCATCTCCGCCTCCTCGGGGTCGTGCGCGTTGACGGCGCGGACGCCGGCCACCTTGTTGGCGGCGATCGCGACCCCGACGCCAGAGCCGCAGACGATCACCGCCCGCTCGGCCACGCCGCCGGCCACCAGCCGGGCCGCACGGCCGGCCGGGTCCGGGTAGTCGACCGCCTCGGGCGAGTCGGTCCCGACGTCGATCAGCTCGTGTCCGGCCGCCTCCAGCGCCGGGCCCACGGCCTCCTTCAACTCGTAGCCGGCGTGATCGGATCCGATCGCGATGCGCACGAATCGAGCCTACGGGATGGGGGCGACGGGAAGGGGCGGGGCAGGAGGTCGGAGGTTCAAGCAGAGGGCCCTGGCCCGACCCCCGCAACCAGTGATCGGGATTGGGTGTGCATGGGACTCGGCGGTCGCGATGACCGTCGCCAGGCTGCGGATCCGCAACCAGTGATCGGGATTGGGTGTGCATGGGACCCCTTATCCCGATCACTGCCGGGCCGCCTTGCTCATCCAACCCCTACGCCAGGCCCGCCTCGCGCAGTCGGCGCTCCAGCTCGGCGGCCGGGACCGCCCCCTCGCGCAGGACCTCCCACCCTCCACCGCTCTCGATCGCCGTCAGATCGACGACCGTCGAGGGCTGGCCGGTGAGCTCGCCGCCGTCGATCGCGAGATCGACCGCGGCGACGATCGCCGGGTCGATGTCAGCGAAGCGGGAGGGGGGCGGCTCGCCGCTGCGGTTGGCGCTCGTCTGGAAGACCGGCCAGCGGGCGCCGGCGAGCGGGCCGTCGATCAGGCGGACGCCGAGCCGACCCGGATCGGCGCGGCAGGCGAGCGGGTAGCGGTGCCCGGGGTTGGCGAGGACGAGGGTGAGCGGGCCGGGCAACAGCGCGGCGACGGCGTCGCGGCTGCGCTCGCCGAGGCCGCCGATCAGCTCGCGCATCGCCGGCGCCGAGAAGTACATGACCGCGGAGGGCTTGCCGCCGTCGCGGCCCTTGATCGCGTCGATCCGCTCGATCGCCGCGGCGCGGAGCGGGTCGCAGGCGAGGCCGTAGAGACCGTCGGCGGGAAACAGCGCGACGCCGCCGGCCGCGATGCAGCGCTCGAGGGCGGCGACGGCCACGGTCGACCCGTCGACCGTGATCGAGACCCGCTCGCTCATCGCCGCTTGCCGAGCACGACCCGCTCGATCCCGGCGAGGTCGCGCCGCGTCTCGACGGCACCGAAGCCGGCGTCGGCCACGAGCGCGGAGACCGCACCGGCCTGGCCGATCCCGACCTCGAGCGCGACCGCGGCGCATTCCGGCCCGGCGCCACCGGGGGCGAGCTCGGTCAGCACCTCGCGGATCACGGCGAGACCCTCGGGGCCGGCGAACAGCGCCTCGGCCGGCTCGTAGCGGACGACCTCGGGCGGCAGCGATTCGCGGTCGCCCTCGCTGACGTAGGGGAGGTTCGCGAGCGCGAGGTCGAACCGGCCGGTCGCGGCGCTCACCGGCCCGTGCAGGAGATCGACCCGGCCCGCAAGGCCGAGCGCCGTCGCGTTCTCACGCGCCAGTGCCAGCGCCGCGGCCGACGTCTCGACGGCGACGATCGCGGCGTCGGGCAGCTCGTCGGCGAGCGCCAGCGCGACGGCACCGCTCCCGGTGCCGACGTCGAGGACGCGGCGCGGGGCGAGCTCGACCGCCACCTCGACCAGGAGCTCGGTCTCCGGGCGCGGGACGCGCGCTCGCCGATCGGCTCGCAGCTCGATCCGCCGAAACCCCTTGCGGCCGAGGATGTAGGCGACGGGCTCGCGGGCGACGCGACGGCGGACCATCGCGCCGAACGCCCGCGCGGCCGCGGGCGACACGGCGCCGTCCGGATCGGCGGCGAGCGCCTCGCGCCGCAGCCCGGTCGCCGCGGCTAGCAGCAGCTCGGCGTCGAGCC
>CAZTGN010000322.1:0-2419 GCA_964613275.1 uncultured Conexibacter sp.
TACAAGAACCGTCTGCTCGGCAACGGGACGCGGGGCCTGATGTTCGGGACCTACGAGCGCACCGTCGCGCCGGCGCTGATCCGCGCCGCCGACCGGATCCTCGTCCTCAGCCCCGACCACGCCCGCTCGGTGCCCTACCTCGCCCGGGCGCTCGAGCGCACGCCGGAGCGGGTGATCGAGATGCCGAACGGGGTCGACACGGTCACGTTCTCCCCCGGCGCCGACGACACCGGATTGCGCGAGCGCCTCGGGATCCCGGCCGAGGCGGTGGTGGCCGCGTTCGTCGCGACCCTCGACCGCGCCCATCACTTCAAGCGGGTCGACCTCGCGATCGAGGCCCTAGCCCGGACCCGCAACCGGGACCTGCACCTGCTCGTTGCCGGCGGCGGCGAGCTCCTCGACGGCTTCCGCTCGCAGGCGGCCGCCGCCGGGATCGGCGGCCGCGTCCACTTCCTCGGCCGCGTGCCGCACGGCGAGCTGCCTGCGGTGCTCCGCGCCTCCGACCTGTTCGTGCTGACGACCGAGCCGCCGGAGTCCTTCGGGATCGTCCTGATCGAGGCGATGGCGTGCGGGCTGCCCGTGATCGCAACCGACTACCCCGGCGTTCGCGCCGTCGTCGATGACGCGACCGGCATCCTCATCGCGCCCGGCGACGCGGCCGCCGCCGCGGAGGCGCTCGACCGCCTCGACGACGCCGGCCTCGACGGGCGCGAGCGGCTCGGCACCGCCGGTCGCGCCAAGGCCGAGCGGCTGTGGGCGTGGCCCGCCCTGCTCGACCGGATGGACGCGGCCTACGCCGAGGCGATCGACGCGCGGCGCGACAAGCGAGGGGGGGCGGCGTGAGCACCGGGGCGCCGGCGCGCTCCCTGCTGCTCGTCTCGTACTTCTACCCGCCGACCCGCGACACGGGCGCGCGCCGGCCCGCGGCGATGGCGAAGTGGCTCGCGCGGCTGGGATGGGACGTGACGGTGCTGACGACCTCGGCCTTCGGCCGGGAGCAGGCGGCAGGCGATAGGGAGCGGGCGGCGGGTCGCGGGCGGCGGGCGGCAGGCGGCAAGCAACAGGCGGCGGCCGACGTCGGCGTCGAGGTGATTCGCGCGTTCGACCTGCAGACGTGGCGAGCGCGGATCGCCGGAGGCCCGACGGTCGAGTCGCTGTTCGACTCCGACTCCTACTCGGGGCGGCCCCATCCGCTCAGCAAGGTGATCGTGCCCGAGCCGCTGGCTCTGGCCTGGGCGCCGTTCGCGCGCCGCGCTGCGCTCGCGGCCCACCGCGGGCGGCCGTTCGACTGCGTGCTCACCACCTCGCCGCCGGAGTCGGCCCACTCGGTCGGCGCCGCGCTCCGCGACCGTGGCGTCCGCTGGGTCGCCGACGTCCGCGACGCCTGGACCTTCGAGCCGCTGCGGCCGCCGTTCCCGACCCGGGCCCAGGCCCGACTCGACGAGCGCCTCGAGCGACGCCGGCTCGGCGCCGCCGACCGCGTCGTCTGCGTCTCCGAGCCCGCCGCCGCCGATCTTCGCGCACGCGGGATCGCCGACCCGGTCGTGATCGCCAACGCCTGGGACCCCGACGAGGACCCGGGCCCACCGGCGCGCGCCGCCGCCGCGCGCCTCCTCGACCCCGACCGCACCTCGCTTCTCTACACGGGCCGGTTCGGCAGCTACGGCCGCGACCCGGAGCCGCTGGTCGAGGCCTTGGCCCGGCTTGCCGCCCGCTCGCCCGGGCGGGCCGCCAAGCTCGAGGTCGCGATCGCCGGGCCGCTGCGCCCGGACGAGCGGGCGCTCCTCCTGCGCCCCGACCTCGCCCCGGCGAAGGTGACCCTGCTCGGCTCGCTCGGGCGCGAGACGACGCTCGGGCTGCAGCGGGTCGCCGACGCGCTGCTCCTGCTCGCCCAGCCGGCCCGCACCCAGCTCGTCAACTTCAAGCTCTTCGAGTACCTCGCCGCGGGCGTCCCGATCCTCGCGCTCGCGGCCGGGACCGAGGCGGGGCGCATCGCCGCCGACGCCGGCGTCGAGCCGATCGTCGCCGCCGACGACCCCGTCGCGATCGCGTCGGCGCTCGCCGCCCTGCTCGACGGCGGGCTCGTCGGCCCCGACCCGGATGCCGCCGGCCGCTACGGCTACCCGGCCGCGGCGGAGGCGATGTCCACGGTCCTCGAGGAGGCCTTGCGGTCGTCGCCGGCTCCCCGGCGCTAGCCGACGGAGCCTTCGGCGAGGACCCGCGGCAAAGAACGTAGGAAAAGGGGCGTAGAGCGCCCACGATCGTGCAGTCCTCGAGGGCGGGGACGATCGAGCCGGCGCACAGGCGGCGCCCGACGGCGCCAGGCGACGGCGACCGGGCGCAGCGCGACCGTCCTTCCGGGCCGGTGGGCGGCGCCAGGCGACGGCGACCGGGCGCAGCGCGACCGTCCTTCCGGGCC
>CAZTGN010000323.1:0-2386 GCA_964613275.1 uncultured Conexibacter sp.
GCCCCCTCGAGCGGGCGCACCTCGGCGTGGAAGCGCGAGACGTTCGGGTCGTCGAGGACGACGTCGTTGGCCGGGTCGCGTCCGATCGAAAGCGCGCCGGAGCCGAGATGGATGACCGGAGAAGCGGCGGCCGGAGCGCCGGCCGCTGCCCCGAGGCGGGTCCGCTCGCCGGCGTCGTAGCGAAGCGTCTCGCCGCCGATCTCGATCGAATCGCCGCGGTTGAGCCAGCGCGACTCGCCCTGCAGGAGCTCGCCGTTGAGCAGCGTGCCGGCGCCGGCGCCGAGGTCGGCGAGGTAGTGGCGGCCGTCACGCTCGCGGATCGCAGCATGACGTCCGGCCACGGTCCGCCCCTCGACCACGACCTCGCAGTCCCGGTCGCCGCCGATCGTGATGCCGCCGGCGCCGATCGCGACGCGACCGCCCGCGTGGAGCACCTCGCCGGCGACCGACCCGCTCTCCGCCGGCGCCGTCGACGGCCGCACCGAGGACGGCGAGCCCACCTGCTCGACCGGGGTCGGGACGTCGGCCGGGGCGGGCTCGGACGCGCGCTGCCGCGCCGGCGGCGGGGCCGGCGGCGGCGCATCTCCGCCGCTGTCGATCCGCTCCGCCACCTCGAGCACCGTGTTGCCGGCGGCGATCACGTCCCCCGCCTCGAGCTCGCGCGGCGCGCCCGGATCGAGCGCCACCCCGTTCACCTCCGTCCCGTTCGCCGAGCGCAGATCCTCGATCAGGAGCGCGCCGTCGGCCGCGACGATGAATCGGGCGTGGCGGCGGGAGACCTTGCGGTCCTCGGGCAGGCCGCCGTCGCCGTCGACGCCGCGGCCGATCGTCAGCTCACCCTCGACGGTGATCAGGCGGAAGGTCTCCCCGGACCTCACCTTCACCGACCACCCCATGATTTTCAGCATATCCCCACCGTCTCGTGGTACGGTCGCCGGGCATGGTCTGGGGGGAATCAGGTTTCGTCCCTAGCGCGGGCATGAGGAGCGCCTCGACCGCGCGCGCTGCACGAAGGAAGTGAGCAGTTTGAGCGGCTGGATCCTCGCCATCGACGTCGGCACGACCTCGACCGCGGCGGCGCGGCGGGTCGGCGACCGGGTCGAGACGATCCAGCTCCAGGGCGGGCCGCGGATGCCGTCGCTCGCCTTCTGGCGCGAGGGGACCGGGGCGTCGGGGACCGGCCGCCTCGTCCTCGGCGTCGAGGCCGAGGAGCTTTCGACCCTGGCCCCGTGGTGTCTGGAGCGGGCGCCGAAGAGCCGGCTCGGCGAGGAGTTCATCCAGCTCGGCGACAAGCAGCTGCGGCCGGTCGAGATCATCGCCGCGATCCTGCGCGAGGTCCACAACGAGGCGATGGCGCTGAGCGGCGGCGAGCCGCCGGGCGAGATCCGCCTCACCCACCCGGCGCGCTGGCAGAAGTCGCGCCTCGCGAAGCTCGGCCAGGCCGCGTCGATGGCGGGCCTCGGCGAGCCGGTCTTCGTACCCGAGCCGGTCGCGGCCGCCGTCCACTTCGCCAGCGAGCGCCTCGCCGAGGGCGAGCATGTCGCGGTCTACGACCTCGGCGGCGGGACGCTCGACACCGCGGTCCTGAAGCGGCACGGGAGCTCGTTCACGGTCGTCGGCAGGACCGGCGGCGACGAGGAGCTCGGCGGCGAGGACTTCGACGACCTCCTCTACCGCCACCTCGGCGACCAGCTTCCCGGTGACGTCTGGGAGCGCCTCCGCGAGGCCGACGCGAGCAAGGACCGAGCCTGGGCGCAGACGAACCGCGAGCTCCTGCGGCACGCGCGGCGCGCGAAGGAGGGGCTGTCGCGCAGCTCCCAGTACGAGTTCTACCTACCGCCACCGGTCGATCAGGAGCTCGAGGCGAACGTCAACGACTTCGAGCGCCTGATCGCGCCGACCCTGCGCGGCACCGTCGCCGAGCTCGAGCGGACGATCCTCGCCGCCGGCCTGCAGACCTCGGATCTTGCCGCGATCTACCTCGCCGGCGGCTCGAGCCGGATCCCGCTCGTCGGCCGTCTGATCCAGGAGCGCCTCGGGGTCCTGCCCGAGCACCTCGACGACCCGAAGTCGGTGATCGCGCTCGGCGCCGCGCGGCTCGAGCGGACCGCTGCGCGCGAGTCCTCCGTCGACGAACGCCCGCTGTCGCCGGAGGGGGCGCCGATCCCGCCGCTTCCCGGAGCCGCAGTTGCCGGCGCCGCCGCTGCGGCCGGCACGGGTGCCGCCGCTGGCGAGCCGACGGACCCGGCGGCCGGCGACCCGAACGCGACCGAGATCGACGTCCCGACGCCGCCGGAGCCGGCCGGCCGGCCGATGGTTGCGCCGACGCCGGGACCGGGTGAGCCGGTCCCACCGACGCCGGGGCCCGGGGCTCCGGGCGGCGGCG
>CAZTGN010000324.1:0-467 GCA_964613275.1 uncultured Conexibacter sp.
GTTCGTGGTCGGCGGGGCGGTCGCCGAGCCGCTCCTCGGCGCGGCCGAGCTGCATGCTCAGCGCGACCAGGCGCGCCTGGGCGCCGTCGTGGAGGTCGCGCTCGATCCGCCGCAGCTCCTGCGCCTGGACGTCGAGCGCGCCGCGCCGGGTCCGGGTCAGCTCGACGACCCGCTCCTCGAGCTCGTGCTCGTCACGGGTCTCGCTCCGACGGAGGATCAGGGCGTGGAGGACGACGGCGGCGATGAGCACGACGGTCGTCACCAGCGGCCAGTAGGGGCCTCCCCCGCCCAGCGCCCAGATCAGGAAGAGGACGGCGATCACCCAGGCCGAGAGCCCGCCGTGGACGGCGAGCTTCAGGCGCCGACCCTCGGTTCCCTCCGTGAGCTCGGGCAGGATCCAGAAGAGGCTGATCGGGACGAGGCCCGCGAACCAGATCCAGGCCGCGAGCACGAGCGCGACGAAGACC
>CAZTGN010000324.1:477-2369 GCA_964613275.1 uncultured Conexibacter sp.
CAGACCCAGGCGGGCCAGTAGGTCCCGAATCCGGTGCCCGCCCAGATCACCGTGCAGGCGAAGCCGACGACCGCGGTGGTCGGGACGAGCAGCGCCAGCGCCGCCTCCCGGTTCCGGGAGACGGCGCTCGCGATTGCCTGCTCAGCGATCATGGATCGGCCTCAGGGCGGACTCGCCACCGCGGGCGATGATCGCACGGCGTCCGCGGACCCGACGGACCCGCCAACGGCGCTCGCCGAGCAGCGTCACCAGGGCCGGCAGCGCGACCCCGCGGACGATCGTCGCGTCGATCAGGATCGCCGCGCCGAGCCCGACTCCGAGCTGCTTCATCTCCACCAGCCGCAGCATCGCGAACAGGCTGAACACGGCGACCATCACGACCGCGGCGCTCGTCACCGCGCCGGCGGTCGCGCCGACGCCCTCGGCGACCGCGCGCCTCGGGTCGAGGCCCGCCCGCCGCGCCTCGCGGATCCGCTCGAGCACGACGACCGTGTAGTCCATCGAGAGCCCGAACAGGATCACGAACGCGAACAACGGCACCCACGGGACGATCGAGCCGTTGCTCGTGAACCCGAGCAGGCCCTCGCCCCAGCCGTGCTGGAAGACGACGGTGAGAACGCCATAGGCGGCGGCGACCGACAGCAGGTTCAGCGCGATCACCGAGAGGGCCAGCCACGGCGAGCCGAAGGCCGCCACCAGCAGCACGAACGCCAGCCCGAGGACGATCGCGACGACCACCGGCATCGCGTCGTGGAGCGCCGTCGTGAAGTCGGCGCTCGCCGCCGCATCGCCGCTCACCAGCACCGCGCCGGCGTCGGTACCGCCGGCGAGCTCCGACCGGAGCTCGTCGACGACCGCCGTCGCGTCGTCTCGGCTCATCTCCGGCATCGGCACCGACACGGCGGCGACCCGGCCGCCCTCGCCGATCCGGATGTCCGGGCGGCCGCCCCCGCCGGTGATGTCGATCGCCCGCTCGCCGATCCGGCGCAGCTCGGCACGATCGGCCGGCGAGCCGAGCCGGCTGCCCTCGACGACGAGCTCGGCGTCGGCGGGGGCGCCCGGGAACCATCGCTCGATGTGGCGCAGCGCGACCACCTCGGGGACGTCGTCGGGCAGGTCGTCGACGGTCGACTCGCCCAGGTGCATGCCGGCCGCGGGAACGGCCAGCGACGCGAGGACGGAGACGGAGGCGATCAGCGATGCGGCCGGACGGCGCGTCACCAGGGCCGCGAGCCGCGACCAGAACCCGGCGCCCGGGCGGGACCGGAGCCGGGAGGCGAACGGGATCCGGCCGCGGTCGATCCGGTCGCCGAGCAGCGTCAGGACCGCGGGCAGCACGGTGATCGAGCCGATCACCGCCATCAGCACGACGACCATCGTCCCGAGCGCGAGCGACTCGAACACCGCAAGGCCGGTGACGAGCAGCCCGGCGAGTGCCACGATCACCGTCAGACCGCTGACGACGACGGCGCGGCCGACCGTGGCCGCGGACGCGTCGAGCGCCGCGACCGGCCCCTTGCCGCGGCGACGCTCCTCGCGCTCGCGGCGGATGTAGAACAGCGAGTAGTCGACCCCGACGGCGAGGCCGATCAGGACGACCAGCGATGCGGTCGTGCCGCTGTCGGGCGCGATCTGCGAGATCAGGCCGGCCGCCCCGAGCGCGCCGGCGACCGCGGTGACGCCGAGGATCAGCGGCACCGACGCGGCGGCGAGCGCGCCGAACGCAATCGCGAGGATCGCGAGGATCAGCGGCAGCGAGAACATCTCGACGCGGCCGAGATCGTCCGCGACGACCTCGTCCATCGCGCTCTCGACCGACGCCGTGCCGGCCTGCTCGAACGTCGCGTCGGGGTTGGCTGCGGCGACGCGGTCGATCTCGCGACCGAGCGCGG
>CAZTGN010000325.1:0-2344 GCA_964613275.1 uncultured Conexibacter sp.
CGTCGAGTACTTCGTCTCCTACTACGACTACTACCAGCCCGAGGCCTACGTGCCGGCGCAGGATCTCTACATCGAGAAGGACGCGACCATCAACGACGAGATCGACCGGCTCCGGCACGCGGCCACGGCGGCGCTGTTCGCGCGCCGCGACGTGATCATCGTCGCCTCCGTCTCCTGCATCTACGGGATCGGCTCGCCGGAGCTGTACCGGGAGCAGATGGTCCTGTTCAAGGTCGGGGAGTGGATCGAGCGCGAGACGCTGTTCCGCCAGCTCGTCGCGATGCAGTACCAGCGCAACGACACGATCCTGACCCGCGGCAGCTTCCGGGTGATGGGGGAGGTGCTCGAGGTCTTCCCGGCCTACGCCGAGTCGGCCTACCGGATCAACCTGTTCGGCGACGAGGTCGAGGCGATCACCCACTTCGACCCGCTCACGGGCGAGGTCCTCGACGAGGTCGGACACGTCTCGGTCTGGCCGGCGACCCATTACGTGACCAAGGAGGAGACGATCGAGCGCGCCGTCGACGAGATCCGCTTCGAGCTCGACGAGCGCACCGCCGAGTTCGAGCGCGAGGGCAAGGAGCTCGAGGCGCACCGTCTGCGCCAGCGGACCCAGTACGACATCGAGATGCTGAAGGAGCTCGGCTTCTGCAACGGGATCGAGAACTACTCGCGGATCCTCGACGACCGCCCCGCCGGCAGCGCCCCGCACACGCTGATCGACTACTTCCCGAGCGACTTCGTCGTCTTCATCGACGAGTCGCACCAGACCGTCCCCCAGATCGGCGGCATGTACGAGGGCGACCGCTCACGGAAGCTGACGCTGGTCGACCACGGGTTCCGGCTGCCGAGCGCGATCGACAACCGCCCGCTCAAGTTCGACGAGTTCCTCGACCGGGTCGGCCAGGTGGTGATGGTCTCGGCGACGCCGGGCGAGTTCGAGCGGGCGCGCTCGGATCGGATCGTCGAGCAGATCGTACGGCCGACCGGGATCGTCGACCCCGAGGTCGAGGTTCGCGCGACGAAGAACCAGATCGACGACCTGATGAACGAGGTCCGGGTGCGGGTCGAGCGCGAGGAGCGCTGCCTGGTCACGACGCTGACGAAGAAGATGTCGGAGGACCTGACCGAGTACCTGCTCGAGCACGGCTTCCGGGTCCGCTACCTGCACTCCGAGGTCGACACGATCGAGCGGATCCAGATCATCCGCGACCTCCGGCTCGGCGAGTACGACGTCCTCGTCGGCGTCAACCTGCTGCGCGAGGGGCTCGACATCCCCGAGGTCGGGCTCGTCGCGATCCTCGACGCCGACAAGGAGGGCTTCCTGCGCGGATCGACGAGCCTGATCCAGACGATCGGCCGGGCGGCGCGGAACGTCGAGGGCAGGGTGTTGATGTACGCCGACCGCGAGAGCGAGGCGATGCGGACGGCGATCGGCGAGACCGACCGCCGGCGCGCGATCCAGATCGCCTACAACCGCGAGCACGGGATCACGCCCGAGACCGTCCGCAAGGGGATCAGCGACATCTCCGACTTCCTCGCGATGGAGTCGAACGCTCCGGCGCGCCGGCGGCGGACGAGCGCGACGATCGACGGCAGGCCGATCGAGAGCCCCGAGGACCTCGAGAAGGTGATCGTCGCGATCGAGGAGGAGATGCTCGCCGCCGCCGAGGAGCTCCGCTTCGAGGAGGCCGCGCGGCTGCGCGACGAGCTCAAGGAGCTGCGCCGCGACCTCGAGGGCATGCGCGCCTGACGGCCTGCGGCGCACGTGCCCGAGGGCCCGGCTGCCGAATAAGATGGGCGGCGATCGGGCCGCGAGGCCGTAACCACCGCTGTGTGGGGAAGGAGATCCGATGGAGACCGTTATCGCCTTTCACGAGGTGGAGGATGTCGAGCACTGGGCCGCGTCGCCGAAGCGCGACGAGTTCTTCGGTTCGCGCGGGATGTCGGCGCGGATCTTCCGCGACCCGCAGGGCTCGAACCGGGTCGGGGTGCTGATCGAGACGCCTGACATGGATTCCCTCGAGGCAGCGCTGCGGACCGAGGAGGCCGCGGCAGCGATGAAGCACGACGGCGTTCGCCACGAGACGCTGCAGATGTTCGTCGAGGGTTAGACGACGACCCCGAGTCCCAGCCCGGGGATAATGCCGGCCATGGGAAGCACTGAGGAGCACGGCGGCGAGAAGGCAGCCGACCTGGCCGCCGAGCGGGTACGCGAGATCGTCGTCGCCGCCGAGCAGGCCGCGGCCGCGATCGTCGCCGACGCCGAGAAGGAAGCAGGGCGGATCCGCGCCACGGCCGAGGTGGAGGCGGATGAGATCCGGGCGGCGGCGCGGGCCGAGTC
>CAZTGN010000326.1:0-2315 GCA_964613275.1 uncultured Conexibacter sp.
GTGGTTCTCGTAGCGCTCCTTGAGCCCGCGCAGGATCGCGATCGTGTCGGCGAGGTCGGGCTCGCCGACGAAGACCGGCTGGAAGCGCCGCTCGAGGGCCGCGTCCTTCTCGATGTGCTTGCGGAATTCGTCGAGCGTCGTTGCGCCGATCGTCCGCAGCTCGCCGCGCGCGAGCATCGGCTTCAGCAGGTTGGCGGCGTCGACCGCACCCTCGGCGGCGCCGGCGCCGACGATCGTGTGCAGCTCGTCGATGAACAGGACGATCTGGCCCTGTGCGTCCTGGACCTCCTTGAGCACGGCCTTGAGCCGCTCCTCGAACTCGCCGCGGTACTTCGCGCCGGCGAGCAGGGCGCCGACGTCGAGCGCGATCAGGCGCCGACCCTTGAGCGAGTCGGGCACGTCGCCGGCGACGATCCGCTGCGCGAGCCCCTCGACGATCGCGGTCTTGCCCACCCCCGGGTCGCCGATCAGCACCGGGTTGTTCTTGGTCCGCCGCGAGAGCACCTGGATGACGCGGCGGATCTCCTCGTCGCGGCCGATCACCGGGTCGAGCTTGCCGGCCTCGGCGTCCGCGGTCAGGTCCTGGCCGAACTTCTCGAGCGACTCCAGCGTCGACTCGGGGTCGGGGGAGGTGATCCGCTGCGAGTAGACCTCGGCCGAGGCGCGGGCGATCTCGTCGCGCTCGGGGAGCAGGTCGCTGACGCCCGACGACTTCTCGGCGAGCGCCAGCAGGAAGTGGTTGGTGGCGATGTACTCGTCGCCGAGCGCTTCCATCTCGCGCTCGGCGCGCTGCAGGACCTTGACGAGGCCCTGCGAGGGGCGGACCTCAGGCGCCTCGGCTCCCGAGATCGTCGGCAGCTCGTCGATCCGCGCCGAGGCCGCGTTCTCGATCGCGACGACGTCGGCCCCGATCTTGCGCAGGATCGGCGGCGCGAAGCCATCCTCCTGCTGGAGCACGGCGAGCAGCAGATGGGCCGGCGCGGCCTCGGTGTTGCGACGTTGCGAGGCGATCCGCATCGCGGCGGCGACGGCATCGCGGCCCATCGTCGTGAATCGGTCCGATTGCATCGCCGGCCATTCTATGCGGCGCTTGGGCGGGAGTCAAGAAATCTGCTAGGAACTCACTTAGATTCGGCCCCTTTTTGGCCGGCCGCCGGGCTCGCGGTCCTCTGGCCGGTCGGCTCGTGGTCCCCGGCCGGCGCGGGCCCGTGGCTCAGGAGGCCCGGTGACGGGCTTGCCCGGGCCCGTCCTCGCGCTCGTCCGCGCCGGCGAGCTCGGCGAGCGTCGCGATCGCCTCCTCGATCCCGTTCCGGAGCACGTCGAGGTCGGGCACCGCGTCAGGATCGGCGTTGAGGCAGAAGCAGACCGCGTCGCCGTAGCTCAGCGCCGCGATCCCGATCGCGTGCTCGGCGGCGAGCGGCACGATCGGCCAGATCTCCTCGGCGCGGGCGCCGAAGGCGTAGACGTCGGTGCGCGGCCCGGGGACGTTGGTGATCGTCAGGTTGAACAGCCGCGTGGCGTACATCGAGCGGGCGAAGAAGCTGTGGACGACCGGCGGCGCGTGCGCGGTGAGGTCGATCAGCGCCCGCGATCCGGTCGACTGGCCGCCCTCCTTGTGCTCGAGGCTGGCAGCCACCTGGAGGCGGTAGCGGCGGAGCGGATCGGGCTCGGCAACCGGTAGCTCCACGAACAGCGAGCTGATCTTGTTGCCGAGGTCGAGCGATTCGCCGTCGCGGCGGATGTTGACCGGGACCATCGCCCGCAGCCCGGCCGCGGGCGGCTCCTCGTCACGGTCGAGGAGCAGGGCCCGGAGGCCGGCGGCGGAGGCGGCCAGGACGACGTCGTTGAGCTTGCCGCCGAGTCCGTTCTTGATTCCCTTCAGCTCGGCGAGGGGAACGACGACGACCGCGAGACGGCGGTGGCCGCCGATCGGCACGTTGATGCTGCTGCGCGGTGCCGCGATCAACTCGTCGCGGACGAGCACCTCCGCCAGCGCCCGCGAGCGCCGCAGGGCGTCGGCGCCGCGGTCGGGATGGCGGACGAGATCGAGGCCGCGCCCGAGCAGGCCGATGCCGGCCCGACCGGCCCGCAGCGGCAGCCGCGCCGCCTCGCCGGCCCCGTCGATGATCCGCGTCGGCAGCGAGCGTCCCTCGGGCCTCCTCGACACCGGAGCCGGGGGGCGCACCCGTGACCGTTCCCGCGGGAGGCGTCGCCGCCCCGGCTCGGTGTCGAAGAGCATCGCGCTGGCGTCGACCGAGCCGACGCCGTCGACCAGGCAGTGGTGGGTCTTGCTCGCGAGCGCCCAGCGGCCGCCG
>CAZTGN010000327.1:0-2305 GCA_964613275.1 uncultured Conexibacter sp.
TCGCCCAGCACGGGAAACAATCGAACCGCCAGGTCCTCCACGCCCGCCCGCTCGACGCAGAGCCGCGCCGCGTCGATCCCGATGCGCGCCCGCATCTCGATCACCGAACGCGCCAGCTCCGCCGGCGGCTGGCCGCCGCCGGCGTCGGCGAGGTCGGCGAGGATCTCGAGCCCGCCGCTGTCGCGCCAGTCGAGCACGCGGGTCGCGCCGCCGTGGCTGATCCGCACCAGCCCCGCCTGCTCGAGCCGCTTCAGCGCCTCCCGCACCGACTGCCTGTGGACCCCGAACCGCTCCGCCAGGGCCCGCTCCGAGGGCACGGCGTCGCCCGGCTCCAGCGAGCCGGCGAGGATCTCGTCCCGGAGCGCCTCATGCACCCGCCCGGAGGCGCGCGGCGGATCGCTGGCCGGCGGCATCGGGTCGTTCTAGCAGGTCGCCCCGTGCGTGCCGCGCTCCGGACGGGGCTCTCGGCGAGTGCCCCCGGCGTCCATCGACCGGCGCGCCGGCCGTGGTGAGAGAATGCCGCGCACATGGACGGCGGCGGGAGATCGCAACGGATTGCGGCCGGGCGAGTTCGGCTCGGGACGGCCCTTTGGCTGGCGGCGTCGCTGGCCCTCGGCGCCTGGATCCTGCCGGCGACCGGCTGGGCGAAGCCGATGAAGACGGGACCGGTCCAGCGCGGGATCGAGGGACTGGTCGATGCCAGGGGCGGGCCCCCGGGAGCGATCGTGACGCTTCATCGGCCCGGCGACGCGAGGGTCCTGCGGGCCGGGCGGTCGAACGTGAAGCGGCCCGGCGCGCCGCGGGGCGCTGATCACATGCGGATCGCGAGCGTCGCCAAGGCCTTCAACGGCGCGGTCGCCCTGCGGCTGGTCGAGCGGGGCGAGCTCGGGCTCGACGACACGATCGGCGAGTGGCTGCCGGAGCTGCCGGCGGAGTGGGCCGCGGTGACGGTGAGACAGATGCTGAACCACACCAGCGGGCTGCCCGACTACACGGAGTCGGCCGGCTTCCTCGCGCAGGCGGAGACCGATCCACGCGGATTCGTTCCGCCGACGCTGATCATCGACTGGGTTCGCGCCGACCACCTGCAGTTTCCGTCGGGCAGCGCCTACCGGTACTCGAACACCGACAACATCGTCGTCGGGCTGATCGCCGAGCAGGCGAGCGGCGAGCCGTACCGCAGGCTGCTGACGAGGCTCGTCTTCGACCGTGCCGGGCTCGGGCGGACGACGTTCCCGACGCGGAGGATCTCGCTGCCGCGACCCTACGTCCACGGCTACACGACCGCGACCCGGCCGCCGACAGATCTGACCGGGCTCCTCAGCCCGAGCGGGGCCTGGGCATCGGGTGCGATCGTCTCGACGCCGCGGGAGCTCGGCCGCTTCATCCGCGCCGACCTCGGCCGCAAGCTGTTCGGCGCCGACCAGCAGCGGGAGCAGATGACGTTCGTGCCGGGATCGTCCAGCCCGCCCGGGCCGGGCGTCAACTCGGCCGGACTGGCGCTCTTCCGCTACGAGTCGCGCTGCGGCACCGTCTACGGCCACACCGGGAACTTCCCCGGGTACGTCCAATGGGCCGCGGCGACCGCGAACGGGAAGCGCTCGGTCACGACCTCGCTCAACATCGCCGCACCGACCGGGAAGCTGCTGAGGAAGCTGCGCTCCGTCCAGGCGAAGGCCGTCTGCGCCCTGCTGCGCGGCTGACGGGGCGCCGTCGAATCAGCGCGCGTCATCGCGCCGAGCCGGCCGCCCCCGCGCTACCCTTCCGCGGCGCGCCACCGCGCGCCCTCGGAGGGGTGGCAGAGCGGTTGAATGCGGCGGTCTCGAAAACCGTTATACGTCGATTAGGCGTATCGAGGGTTCGAATCCCTCCCCCTCCGCTCGGCCGTCGGCAGGTGAAGCTCGATCCACTGCGGCCGGCATGCCCGGGCCGGTAGCGTCGCCGCATGGAATCAGATGAAGGCAGCGAGGTCCGGCGTGCGATCGACTCGCTCGAGAGCCTCGTCGCCGCCGGAGCGAAGGTGCCGCTCATCGACCAGGTGCGGATCGGGGCCACCGACCTGCGGCGGGCGATCGAGGGCCTTCAGCAGGCCGTGCGCTCGGAGGGGGTCGGGTTCGACCGTGAGCTCGCGGACGGGATCGACGAGCTGGATCGGGTCGTCGCGGAGGCCCGAGCGATCCCGCTCACCGATGACGTCCGCCTTGATCGTCGCCGCATCGAGGCGGCCGTCGAGCTGCTCCGGGCGCGCGTGCCGGCATCGAAGACGGGCGATCGTTGGGGGTGGAGCGGGAGCGGGCCGCTCTAG
>CAZTGN010000328.1:0-2303 GCA_964613275.1 uncultured Conexibacter sp.
GCAGACCGGTCAGACTCGCCGCGCTCGCCGCGCTGGCGACCGCCGCCGCGTCGCTCGCCCTCGCGGGCCCGGCGACGGCGCTGCCGCGCGCCGAGCTCGACGGCAGCCGCGCCGTCGCCCCGAAGGCCGCCCCGCGGGCCGTCAAGAAGATGATCCGCGCCGGCAACCGGATCCGCCACAAGCGCTACGAGTGGGGCGGCGGCCACCGCGACTGGAAGGACAACGGCTACGACTGCTCGGGCGCCGTCTCCTACGTCCTCCACGAGGCCGGACTGCTCGACTACCCGCTGACCTCGGGCGGGTTCATGAAGTGGGGCGCGAGGCGCCGCGGCCGCTGGGTCTCGATCTTCGCCGCCAAGGACCACGTGTTCATGACCGTGGCCGGGCTCCGCTTCGACACCTCCTACATCACCGACGGCGACCGCTCCGGACCCGGCTGGTCGGAGTACATGCGCCCGGCCAAGGGCTTCCGGACGAGGCATCCGGGCGGTCTCTGAGCCGGGTGGCTCGTCGCTCGCCCGGTCGCCCGGTGTGGGGCACCCGCGGGTCTGTGACCGGTCGCACCCAGCCGCGGCCCCCGGCTGCGAGACTGCGGAGGCGATGGAGGCGACCCGAGCCGCCGGGGAGGTGACCGAGGAGTCGGCCGAGCACGTCGACGTCCTCATCGTCGGCGCCGGCATCTCGGGGATCAGCGCCGCCTGCCATTTGCGCGAGCGCTGCCCGGCGAAGAGCTTCGCGATCCTCGAGGCGCGCGACACGATCGGCGGCACCTGGGACCTCTTCCGCTACCCGGGGATCAGATCCGACTCCGACATGTTCACCCTCGGCTTCTCGTTCCGCCCCTGGGAGGAGCAGGAGGCGATCGCGCCGGGGCCGAAGATCCTCGACTACCTCGAGGCGACGGCGGCCGAGCACGACGTCAAGCGCGGGATCCGCTTCGGCCACCGGGTCGTCCGCGCCGAGTGGTCGGGCGAGGAAGCGCTCTGGCGCGTCGAGGCCGAGCGCGGCGGGTCCGACGGGAAGCCCGAGGTGCGCCGCTTCAGCTGCCGCTGGCTCAGCGGCTGCACCGGCTACTTCCGCTACGACGAGGGCTACACCCCCGAGCTCCCCGGGATCGACCGCTTCGGCGGCGAGGTCGTCCACCCCCAGCACTGGCCCGGGGACCTCGACTACGAGGGCAAGCGGATCGTCGTGATCGGCAGCGGCGCCACGGCGGTGACGCTGATCCCGGCGTTGAGCGAGCGGGCGGCGAAGGTGACGATGCTGCAGCGCTCGCCGACCTACGTCATCGCGCTCCCGGGCGAGGACCGGATCGCCGTCGCCCTGCGACGGCGGCTCCCCGCCCGGCTCGCCTACGCGCTGACGCGGGGCAAGAACATCGCCCTGCAGATGCTGAGCTACCGCGTCAGCCGCCGGTTCCCGAAGCTGACGCGGCGCCTGCTCCACCGCGGGGCCAAAGACAACCTGCCGCCCGGCTACGACGTCGACACCCACTTCAACCCGAGCTACGACCCCTGGGACCAGCGCCTCTGCCTCGACCCCGACGGCGACCTCTTCCGCGCGATCTCGTCCGGGGCCGCCGAGGTCGTCACCGACCGCATCGGGTCCTTCACCGGGGCCGGCATCAGGCTCGAGTCGGGACGCGAGCTCGAGGCCGACATCGTCGTCACCGCGACCGGCCTGCAACTCCTGTTCCTCGGCGGGATCGAGCTCGCCGTCGACGGCCGGCGGATCGACCCGACCGAGGCCGTCACCTACAAGGCGATGATGCTCTGCGGCGTTCCCAACCTCTCCTTCTCGGTCGGCTACACGAACGCCTCCTGGACGCTCAAGTGCGATCTCGTCGCCAAGTACGTCTGCCGGCTGCTGAACCACATGGACGCCCGCGGCTACGCCTACTGCACGCCGCGCCCGCCCGGGCCCGGCGTCGATCTCTCGCCGGTGATCGACCTCGACGCCGGCTACGTGCGCCGCGCGGTCGACCGGCTCCCCAGGCAGGGCGCCCGCGCCCCCTGGCGGCTGCGCCAGAACTACCCCTACGACGTCGCGATGCTCCGCTGGGGCCCGGTCGACGACGGGATCGACTTCGTCGCCACGTCGCGCTCGTCGCCGTCCCAGGCCGGGCGGCCGACGCCGTCCCTGCGGGCCTGACCGCGGGCCTCCACCGGCCGCGGACCCGGCGCCGCGTCCGCCATCGGAGGCGGACGCGGTGCGGCGAGCGACCAGGCGAGCCGCTGCGGGCTACCTCCCCCGTGTCTTCCGCTTCCGCTTGTGGCTCGAGGGCTTTTCGAGGGCGGTGGTCG
>CAZTGN010000329.1:0-2287 GCA_964613275.1 uncultured Conexibacter sp.
CCGCCGGGGGAGTGCTCCGCGGGACACGGACGACCCCGGATACCCGGAACCGGCCATGACCCCGGCCATAGACTGAGCCGATCGGCACCCCGCAGACGTCTCGGATGATCGTCTCCGTCGCAGCGATCGGCTGCGCGATCGGCCTCGCCGCGTGCGGCTCCGGCGACGCCACGTCGACGACGCCGTCCGGCCAGCTCAAGCTCAAGCTCGAGCAGCCGTCGCAACCGCTGGCGAAGGAGGGCACATCGACGGCGTTCCGGCTGATGCGGGACGGCGAGGAGGCGTATTCGGGCGATTTCTGGAGGCTGCCGCGCGGACGCGAGAACGAGGCAACCGGAACGACCACGTACGACCTCGACACGGTCGACCTCGATGACGGGGACTACGGCATGGAGGCGGTCGTCAAGACCTGCGGGGCGGCCGGCTGCTCGGATGCGGACCTCGGGTCACCGTCGACCGGCTGCGATGCCCACGTCCAGATCCACCCCGGCGCGGTGACGGTCCTGACCGTCGTCGTCCGCGGGCTCAACCGTCCCTGCGCCTTCACGGTCACCCCGGGCTGACCCAGGCACCCGACCGCCTCGGCCGCCCCGCCTTCAGACGCTGCGGCGGCCGGTCAGGGCACGGCCGAGGGTGACCTCGTCGGCGTGCTCGAGGTCGGCGCCGACCGGCAGGCCGCTGGCGAGGCGGGTCAGGGTGACCCGGTCGCGAAGCCGCTCGCCGATGTGGTGGGCGGTGGCCTCGCCGGTCGTCGTCGGGTTGGTGGCGATCACGACCTCCTCGATGCCGCCCGCCTCGACCCGGCGCACGAGCTCGTCGATCCGGAGGTCGTCGGGATCGATGCCGTCGATCGGCGAGAGGGCGCCGCCGAGGACGTGGTAGAGGCCGCGGTACTCGCCGGTGCGCTCGATCGGGATCACGTCCTGGGGTTCCTCGACGACGCAGATCAGCTCGCGGCTGCGGCGCGTGTCGGCGCAGATCGCGCAGGTCGGGCCCTCGGCCAGGTTGAAGCAGGTCTCACAGAGCCCGATCTGCTCCTTGACCTCGCGGATCGCCGCGGCGAGGGCGAAGGCGTCGTCGTCGTCGGAGCGAAGGATGTGGAAGGCGAGCCGCTGAGCGGTCCGCCGGCCGATCCCGGGCAGCTTGCCGAGCTCGGCGATCAGGCGATCGACGGGGGCGGGATGCAACTACATCCCGGGCAGGCCGAGGCCGCCGCCGCCGCCGAGGCCGCCGGTGATCCCGCCCAGCTTCGACTCGGCCCGCTCCTGGGCTGCGCGGATGCCCTCGTTGACGGCCGCCAGCACCATGTCCTGGAGCATCTCGACGTCCTCGGGATCGACCGCGTCGGGGTCGATCGCGATCTCGCGAACGACGAGATCGCCGCTGACCTCGACCTTGACCACGCCGCCGCCGGCGCTCGCCTCGACGACCTCGTCCTTGAGCTCCTCCTGCGCCTTCGCCATCTCGGCCTGCATCTGCTGGGCCTGCTTCATCAGCGCGCCCATGTCGAGCCCGCCGGGGCCCGGCATCCGTCCTCTCGCCATCAGCTCGTCTCCTCGATCCGCTCGTCTGCCTGCTCGGGTTCCTCGTCGATCACGATCTCGGCGTCGAACTCGGACACGAACCGCTCGAAGAGGTCCTCCTCTCCGACCGGCGCGGCCTCGGGCTCGTGCTCGGCCCGATCGAGCATCGTGAAGACCGGCCGAAGCGGCGCCCCGAGCACGGTTCCGATCGCGCCCGCGACGACGTCGCGGCTCTCCCTGCCGTCGGCCTTGCGGAGGTTGAAGGCGGAGTCGGGCGGGAACGCGATCGTCAGCGTGCGGGCCTCGGCATCGACCGCCACAGGACGGGCGCTGCCGACCACGGCGGAGAGCAGGCCCGCGCCGGCCTGCCGCATCTGGTCGAGGATCCCGGGCCAGAGCTCGATCACGCGCTCGAGTCCGGGAACGGCGACGGTGACCGGGCCGCTCCCCTCCGGCGACTGGGGGGCCTCGGGCGCCTCGGGTGCGGCCGGCGTCGGGGGCGGCGTCGTCGTCGGCCCGGAGGCCTGCGGGCCGGGGGCGGGGCCGGATCGGGGGCCGGGGGCGGGAGGTTCGGATCGGGAGCCGGCTGCGGGTGGGTCGGGGCGCGGCGAGGCCTGCTCCGGCGTACCCGCTCGCGGCGGGGCCGGTTCCGGCGTGCCCGCTCGCGGCGTGGCCTGCTCCGGCGTGCCCGCGCGCGGCGAGGCCGGCTCCGGCGTGCCCGCCGGCTCCGGGGCCGGCTCCGGATCGGACGTGCCCGCGCCCGG
>CAZTGN010000330.1:0-2284 GCA_964613275.1 uncultured Conexibacter sp.
GATGATCGTCTCGTGCTCGCGGACGATCGACGGCAGGTCGCGGGAGCGCCCGACGGTCGAGGCGCCGCGGGTCAGGATCAGGTCGCGGAGCGAGTCGACGTAGACGGCGAGGCGGCTGTTGCCCGAGGCCTCGTTGATGATCTCGTGGAAGCGCCGGTCGTGCGCCATCATCGTCTTCTCGTCGCGCTCCCGCGCGGCCCTCCGCATCGCGATCAGCTCGTCGCTGAGCTCGTTCGCGGTCTCCTCCGTAGCCTGCTCTGCCGCCCGGTAGGCGGCCGGGACCTCGAGCAGGATCCGCAGCGAGAGGATCTCCTCGAGGTCGTGGATCGACGTCTGCAGGATGCGGACGCCGCGGTTACGCTCGAACTCGACCATGCCGCGCCCCTCGAGGTCGATCAGGGCCTCGCGCACCGGCGTCCGCGAGACGCCGAACGACGAGGCCAGGGTCTGGACCGAGTGCAGCGATCCGGGCGCGAGGCGGCCGTCGATGATCGCCTCGCGGATCGAGGCGCGGACCCGCTCGGTGATGCTCGGGTCGGCCTTGATCTCCTGCAGCGATGCTTCGCTCATCGTCCCTCTCCGCCCGCCCCGGCGCCGGCGGCCGCAGCGACCTCGCCGAGCGCGACCCGCTCGCCGCGCTCGGCGGACCTGTATGCGGCCTCGATGATCGCGACTGTCGCACGCGCCGCGGTCGCTGCGACGGGCGCGGGGCGACCGGCGGCGAACGCGGCCAGGGCCTCGTGGACCGAGCGGGCCACCGAGGCGTCCCAGGCGTCGACGGCATCCTCGACGCGCCACTCGCCGTCGCGCCGCACGCGAAGCTGGGGCTCGTCGCGCAGGTCCCCCTCGAAGTAGGCCTCGCAGCCGGCGATCACGGCCGCGCCGTCGGTGCCGACGGCATCGACGCGGTCGTCGAAGGTCCCGGCCGGGCCGAAGTAGCTGCCCTGGACCAGCGCGACGGCGCCGCCGGCGTGCTCGAGCGCAATCTCGAACCGCTCCTCCGCACGGGGGCGATCCATCGTCGCCGTCACCGCGGTCACCTCGCCGCCCAGCGCCCGCATCAGGTAGATGTGGTGGACGCCGGCGTCCATCAACAGGCCGCCGCCGACGATCGCCGGGTCCTCGCGCCAACCCCGGTAGCGGTCGCCGATCCAGAGGCGCCCGTAGAGCGCCCGCAGCTCGCCGAGGCCGCCCTCGGCGATGAGCTCGCCGAGGCGGCGGTGCGGCAGGTAGGCGAGCTGGTTGTGGGAGACGGCGACCTCGACCCCGGCCGCCGCGGCGGCGGCGGCGATCCGGTCACAGCCCGCGAGATCGACAGCGAGCGGCTTCTCGAGCAGCACGTGGCAGCCGCTGCCGATCGCCGCCAGGGCCGCATCGACGTGGAGCGAGTGCGGCAGGCAGACGGCGACGGCGTCGAGGTCGGCCGCGCCGAGCATCTCGCCGAGGTCGGAGTAGGCCGGGACCTCGCCGCGGGCGCTCGAGCGCGCCAGCTCCGGGTCGAGGTCGCAGACCGCGGCCAGCGCCGCATCGGGACTCGTCCTGATCGCACCGAGGTGGTGCTGGCCGATCTCGCCGAGCCCGACGATCCCGGTCCGCAGGCCGCTCACGTCGGCGCTCCGCTGCGGTCGGCGAGCAGCGCCGCCGCCTGCCCGCGGGCGAGCGCCGCGGCCCGGGCGGGATCGCCGCCGAGGACCTGCTCGTAATAGCGGTAGGACTCGAACTCAACCGACATCGCGCCGGCGTAGCCGACCTCGTCGAACGCGTCGAGGAGCTCCGGCCAGGGCACCCCGCCCTCGCCGAGCATGCAGAAGATGAAGTCCTCGCCGTCGATGCCGGGCCGGCCGAACGCGTCCTTGAGGTGGACGTGGACGATCCGCTCGCCCCAGCGGCGGGCCAGCGCCGGGATGTCGTCGCCGCTCATCACGAAGTGGCTCGGGTCGAAGGTGACCGAAACGGGAACCGCGTCGAGGACGCGGTCGGCCGTGGCGCCGTCGTGGGCGAGCGTTCCCCAGCACGGCTCGAACCCGATCGCCACCCCGAGCTCCTCGCCGCGCCGGCAGGCGGCCTCGAGGCCGCGCAGGGCGCGCGCCCATGCCTCCTCGTCCTCCCGCGGGCGTGCTCCCGCCTCCCAGAGGTTCGGTCCGGTGAGGACGTTGACGAGCTCGATGCCCGCTTCGGAAGCCCGCTCGATCGCGTCGATCGTCGTCGCCAGCGCCGCCTCGCCGCCGCTCACCAGGTCCTGCTGGCAGGCGAGCGCGAGCGCCGGCTCGCGCAGCTCGCCGGC
>CAZTGN010000331.1:0-2280 GCA_964613275.1 uncultured Conexibacter sp.
GTGGTCGGCAATCCAAGCAGCCCGAGCGGCGCCGTCAGCGTGTCCCCGAACCCGGCGCTGAGGTCTGACAATGGATGGTCGATGACATCAAGACCGTCATTTGTCCGATCTTCTGCCCATCCCAGGATGCTCAGCCCGCTCGGATCGACCAGGTTCACCGGGTCGTTGAGCACATAGCCGTAGAGGTTGGCCTGGCCGCCGGCGAAGCCAATCGGGTCCTTCGCAGTCCAGCGGCCCGAGTCGGCGTCGTAATCGCGGGCGCCGAACCGGGTCAGGCCGGTGTCGGGGTCATAGAGGCCGCCGGCGAAGCCGAACGGCTGAAAGCCCGGGTTGGAGTCGGAGAGGACCTCACCGAAGGGGCCGTAATCGAGCCGCTGAGCGACGGCGCCGGTGGCGGCATCGACGACGAGCTCGGGGCTGCCGAGGCCATTGGTGATGATCCGGTACGTGGCGCCCCCCTTGATCATGTAGTCGGGGACGATCGGCGAGGTCGCGTAGACGAAGCGGCTTCGGACGTTGCCCTGGCCGTCGAGCTCGGCGAGCGGGCCGGTCGCGCCGGGGCCGTAGAGGAAGCCTTGCTCGAGCGTCCCGTTGACCTTCTTTGCGACCCGGCGGCCGATGCCGTCGGTGAGGTAGTCGATCTCGTCGCCGTTCGGTAGCGAGACGCCGTCGAGGTTGCCGAGGGCGTCGTAGTCGAAGTCGGTGACGGCGGAAGTCTGGGTGTTGGTCTTCGCCTCGAGGGTGCCGTCGGCCGTGTAGGCGTAGTCGAAGACCCCGCGGTCGGTCATCCGGTCCTGGACGTCGTAGCTGGCGCTGGTGGTGCCGCTGCTGTCGCTCACCGTCACTCGGTTGCCGTTGGCGTCGTAGGCGTAGGCGGCGTAGTCGGAGCCGTTGCGGTCGACGTCGACGAGGCGGCCGGCGGCGTCGTAGCCATAGCTCCAGGTCTCGGCGCCGCTGCCGTCGTCCTCGGTCACGCTCGTGACCCGGCCGAGCTCGTCGCGCGTGTAGTCGACCGAGTAGAGACCTGTGCCGGCGCGCTCGTGGGCGATCGAGGCGGGATCGCCGAAGCCGTCGTAGGCCATGGCGCCGGCGATCGTGTCGAGCTCGAACCCCGTGGGCTGGCCGGTCTCGGGCGAGCGATCGAGCTCGAGGTCGCCGGCGCCGGTGATCAGGCCGTCCTCGTCGTAGCTGTAGCTGGCTGGGTTTGAGCCGTTGACGGAGATCGCGGAGACGCCGAGCTCGTTGTTGTAGGTGGCGGTGACCGCGCCGGCGACGGGGCCGCTCGTCTCAATGCCGGTCGGCAGGACACCGTCGTAGGAGAGGTTCGTATCGACCCCGCCCGGCGCCGCCAGCTGCTCGAGCTGGCCCGTGGATCCGTCGTAGGTGAGCGTCGTCGTCGCTGCCCCCGGCTCGGTGATCTCGTCGAGGCGGCCGGCGGAGTCGTAGCCGAAGGCGAGGTCGAGCGATCCCGGCCGGTCGATCGCGGTCACCGCTCCGTCGTGATCGTAGGAGTAGCTCGCCGGCTGCGCGCCAGCGCCGAGGTCGGGGGGCGTGTAGGAGCCGACCCGGTCGACGTCGTCATGGGCGAACGAGTGCGCCGGCCGGCTCGGCGGGGTCACCGCGACCGGGTTGCCGTTGCGGTCGTACTCGTAGGCGATGACCCGCTCGTCGGGGAGGGCCTGCTCGACCAGGCGGCCCGCGGCGTCGTAGGCGTAGCTTTGGGTTCGATCGAGCGGGTCGGTGGACGAAGCCAGGTTGCCTGCGGCGTCGTAGCTGTAGCTCCACTCCCTGGTGCCCTGAACGACGCTGGTCAGCCGGCCCTCGGCGTCGTAGTCGAGCTCGGCCTCCTCGAGGCCTGACGCCAGCATCGATGTCGGCCTCCCGGCCAGGTCGAGCTCGGTCGTCATGGACCTGCCTTCGGGGCTTGTCGCCGTGATCGTGTCCGTCGCCGGGTCGAATGACACCGTCGCCGGATCGTCGCCGTTGATTGACGTCGTCTCCGTCCACGAGCTGAACGAGAACGGGTCCGATGGATCGGAGAGGGCCGCCTCGCGCTCGCGGCTTACGACCATCTGCCTGCCGCCGGGGGTCGTCACCGTCGTTGATCCGGCGTAGGGGGCATTCATGCCAAGTCGGGGGTCACCGATCTGCTCGCGCTCGAGCACGGTCCCATCGGGTCGTTGCAGCGAGGTCTCGCTTCCATCCTCGGCAGACAGCTGGATCGTCTGCAGGCCAGCTGTGTCGGTGCTCGTCCGCTTGACGTCGCCGTCCTCCTGCTTG
>CAZTGN010000332.1:0-2271 GCA_964613275.1 uncultured Conexibacter sp.
GGCGCCGACCTGCCGCTGTCACCTTCGGGGGGCCTGTTCGCGGGGGCGACGCCGGTCGCCGCCGGGCTGTCGCGGCTCGTCGCCTGCGCTCGCGCGATCCGGGCGGGAGCGGCCCGGCGGGCGCTGGCGCACGGCGCCTGGGGCCCGGCCGGCCAGGCCCAGGCGGTGGCGGTCCTGGAGGCGGCGGGGTGAGCGCGGTCGCGGTCATCGGCACCGGCCAGACGCGCCACTCGAGCCGCCGCGACGACGTCTCACAGCCCGAGCTCGTCCGCGAGGCGGCCGAGGCGGCGCTCGCCGATGCCGCCGTCCGCCCCGCCGACGTCGATGCGGTGCTGGTCGCCAACATGGAGCTGTTCGAGGGGCGGGCGCTGCCGGAGCTCTGGACGGGCGCGGGGGCGTTCGCCGCCGGCAAGCCGTGCATGAAGGTCGCGACCGGGGGGACCTCGGGGACCAGCGGCTGCATCGCGGCGTTCCACCAGGTCGCGGCGGGGCTCTTCGACGTCGCCCTCGTCGTCGGGTTCGAGAAGCACTCGGAGGGCCACTCGCAGACTGGCATGGCGCTGACCGACCCGTTCTGGGACCGCGCGGTCGCCTCGGGCGCGCTCGGGAACTTCGCGCTGTCGATCTCGCAGTACGTGGCCGAGCGCGGAGTCAGCGCCGAGCAGGCGGCGCTGGTCGCGGTCAAGGCGCGGCGCAACGCCGCCCGCAACCCCCACGCCCACCTGCGGATGGCGGAGCTGACCGTCGATGAGGTCCTGTCCTCGCGGATGCTCGCCGACCCGGTCCGGCTGCTCGACATGTGCCCGCAGTCGGACGGGGCCGCCGCGATCGTCGTCGCCTCCGCCGCGGCGGCGCGGCGCTCGCGGCGGCCGGCCTGGGTGCTGGCCGCCGAGACCCGCCACGAGCAGCCCTACATCGGCGACATCGACCGGCGGCTGGTGACGATGCGGACGCTCCGCGACGCCGCCCGGGCCGCCTACCGGCGGGCGGGGATCGGCGAGCCGCTCACCGACCTCGACGTCGCCGAGATCTACGAGCCGGTCAGCTACGCCGAGCTCGCCTGGTACGAGGCGCTCGGCTTCTGCGCCGCGGGCGAGGCGGGCCGGCTCGTCGAGGAGGGCGTCACGGCGATGGACGGCGCGCTGCCGGTCAATCCCTCGGGCGGGGTGCTGAGCAGCAACCCGGTCGGTGCCTCCGGCGTGATCCGCGTCGCCGAGGCGGCGCTGCAGATCCACGGCCGCGGCGGCGAGCGCCAGGTCGAGGGGGCGAGGCGGGCGCTGGCGACCGGCTACGGCGTCTACGCGTGGGCGGACGTGGTCGTCCTCGGCTCCGAGGGTGAGGCCGCATGACGGCGGGGACCGCCGGCGGCGAGCTGCTCGAGGTGGAGTGCCCGATGGACCTCGGCTGGCGCTACTCGTCCGGGACGGCGATGGAGCGCTTCCTCGGGGGGCTGCGCGAGCGGCGCATCGAGGCGCTGCGCTGCGGCGGCTGCGGACGCCGCTACCTGCCCCCGCGCCCGCTCTGCGGCGACTGCCGGCTGCCGCTCTGCGAGTGGGTTCCGGTCGCCGCGGAGGGGACGCTCGCGGCGTGGAGCGTCTACCGCCTGCCGATCCTCGACGGGCGCACCGGCGAGCCGCGTCCGACGCCATACGGGATCGGGCTCGTGCGCCTCGACGGCGCCGACACCACCCTCAACCACTTCCTCGCCGAGACCGACCCCGACCGGCTGCGGATCGGGCTGCGGGTGCGGGCGGTCTGGCGCGGGGAGCTGCGCGGCGCGCTCGACGACATCCTCCACTTCGAGGTGGCGTCGTGATCGTCGAGGGTCGCGTGCAGATCCCGTTCCGCTACGCCGCCGGCGCCGCCGCGATCGGCTTCGGCGCGGCGCTGCGCGACGAGCGCCGGATCCTCGCCGCCCGCTGCAGCGGGTGCGATCGGGTGCTCTGCCCGCCCGGCCCGTTCTGCGGGCGCTGCGGCGGCGCCGCGGGGGCCGCCGTCGAGGTCGGTCCGGGCGCGACCCTCCTCGCCTGGACCGCGCTCCCCGGCCGCGGGTCCTTCGCGCTGGTCCGCCTCGACGGCGCCGACGGGGCGCTCACCCACCGGCTGCTCGGCCCGCCCGAGCCGCGGGCCGGCATGCGCCTGCGCGCGCGCTTCGCGAGCGAGCCTGGCGGCGACATCCGCGACATCGAGGGATTCGAGCCCGAGGGGGGCGAACGGTGAGCGTCCGCTGCGAGCGCGACGGGGCGATCCTCGTCCTGACGATCGACCGGC
>CAZTGN010000333.1:0-2243 GCA_964613275.1 uncultured Conexibacter sp.
CCCCGACTTCGACGGCTTCGAGCGCGGCGGCGACCCCGGTCTCGACGTGACGACCATGGCGAGCTACCGGGCGGGCTGGCCCTATCCGGTCGCGTTCCCCCCGATCGCCCCGGCGACGACGATGGCGGAGGTGATCAGCGCCGCCGGCGGCCGTCAGATCCACGTCGCCGAGACCGAGAAGTACGCCCACGTCACGTACTTCTTCAACGGCGGGCGCGAGTCCGAGTGGGACGGTGAGGAGCGGCGGATGGCCGACTCGCCCCGCGACGTCCCGACCTACGACCACCGGCCGGAGATGAGCGCCGCCGCCGCGGCCGACGCCTTCTGCTCGGCCTGGGAGGGAGGCGGGTACCGCTTCGGGATCATCAACTTCGCCAACCCGGACATGGTCGGCCACACCGGCTCGATCCCGGCTGCCGTCGCCGCGATCGAGGCCGTCGACGCGTGCCTGGCCCGGGTCGTCGCCGCCGTCCACGGCGCCGGCGGCGCCTGCATCGTCACCGCCGACCACGGCAACGCCGAGCAGATGCTCGAGCCGGACGGCTCCCCGAACACCGCGCACACGACCAACCCGGTGCCCCTGATCGTCACCGTGCCCGGGATCTCGCTGCGCGAGGGAATCCTCGCCGACGTCTCGCCGACCGCGCTCGATCTGCTCGGGATCGGGCAGCCGGAAGGGATGACGGGACGCTCGCTGCGCGAGTAGGGGCCCGCCGCGGCAAGGAGCAGCGGCGCACCGGAGCACCCGCCGCCACCCGGTGCGGGACGGCGGCGGCCGTACGCTTCCCGCCGATGCGCCACGACCCCGACCGCCTCAGCTTCGAGATCGTCGCCCGTGACGGCGACGCCCGGGCGGGGGTCCTGAGGACGCCCCGCGGCGTGGTCGAGACGCCGTGCTTCGTGCCCCTGGCGACGCGGGGATCGGTGAAGGGCCTGTTGCCGGATGAGGTCGCGGACGCCGGCTACGGGATGGTGCTCGGCAACACCTACCACCTGATGCTCCGGCCCGGC
The DNA here is from genome assembly GCA_964613275.1 of uncultured Conexibacter sp. Classification (GTDB taxonomy): domain Bacteria; phylum Actinomycetota; class Thermoleophilia; order Solirubrobacterales; family 70-9; genus RHKX01. Next base: position 1,012 of record CAZTGN010000333.1, read on the forward strand.
GGCGAGCGGATCGCGGCGCTCGGCGGCCTCCACCGGTTCATGGGCTGGGAGCGTCCGATAATCACCGACTCCGGCGGCTTTCAGGTGTTCTCGCTGGCGTTCGGCAGCGTCGCCGACGAGGTCAAGGGCCGGCGCGGGCGGCCGCCGCTCGACGGCGGCGTCCTCGGCATCGACGAGGAGGGGGTGCGGTTCCGCTCCTACATCGACGGCTCCGAGCGGTTCCTGTCGCCGGAGCGGTCGATGGAGGTGCAGGCGCAGCTCGGCTCCGACATCGCGGTCGCCTTCGACGAGTGCACTCCCTATCACGCCGACTACGACTACACGGCGCGCTCGACCGAGCGCACGCTTCGCTGGCTCGAGCGCTGCCTCGACTGGCATCGCGACGGCGGCCCGCCGGGCCAGGCCGTGTTCGGGATCGTCCAGGGCGGCGTCCACGAGGAGCTCCGGCGCAGCTCGGCGGAGGCGACCGCCGCCGCCGGCATCGACGGGATCGCGATCGGCGGCACGCTCGGCCGCGACAAGCAGCAGATGGGCGCGGTGGTGGCGATGACCGCGGCGATGACGCCCCCCGCGGCCGCCCGCCACCTGCTCGGGATCGGCGAGCCCGACGACCTCGTCGACGGCATCGCGGTCGGGATCGACAGCTTCGACTGCGCGGTTCCGACCCGCCTCGGTCGCCACGGCATGGTGCTTGCGCCGTTGCCCGACCGCCGCTACCGCTACGACGTGCGCCGCCGCGCGCACGAGTCGGAGCCCGGGCCGCTCGTCGCGGGCTGCCCCTGCACGGCCTGCACCCGGTTCAGCCGCGCCTACCTCCACTATCTCTCGCGGGCCGAGGAGCTGACCGGGGCGAGGCTGCTGACGATCCACAACCTCGTCTACTCGCAGCGGCTCGTCGCCGGCGCTCGCGAGGCGATCCTCGCCGGCCGCCTCGGGGCCTACCGCGACGCGATCCACGCCGGCGCCGCGCCGTGGGAGGCGCCGTAGCCGCGCCGCCGGGCCGCCGTGGGAGGCGTCGCAGCCACGCCGCAGCGGGCCGCGGTCAGTTGCCGACGATGTCGTTCAGGTACTGCTTGATGTTGTCCACCTGGTCGTTGACGTTGTCGCTGATGTAGCGGCCGACGTCGGTGCTCTGGCCCGCATCGGTGGCGAGGAGGATCACCGCCGCGATCAGGCCCGCGCCGACCGCCACCAGCACGATCGCCAGCAGCGCCCGCAGGAAGCTCGAGAAG
>CAZTGN010000334.1:0-2221 GCA_964613275.1 uncultured Conexibacter sp.
GCCGAGTACGGAGCCGACTATGTCATTGATCCGGCGGCCAAAGACGTCGCGGAAGCCGTACGCGAGATTCTGCCGCGGGGTGTCGACCTCGCCGTCGACACTGTCGGCTTGCTTCTTGTCGCCGCCATGAACAGCGTCCGCAAGGGTGGCCGGGTCCTGGTCTTCGGGCTCAACGATCTCGCCTTGGCCGAGGTCGGCGAGGCCGCGATCTCCTACGGGGAGCTGCAGATCGAGGGCGTCTACATCGCCAAGGGGACATTTCCCCTCGCCCTGCAGTTGCTCGAGCGCAACGAGTTCGGCTTCGATCGCCTGATCACCCACAGATTGGAGCTCGACCGCTTTTGGGACGCGGTCGAGCTCTCGCGCCGCGGCGAAGCGGTCAAGGCGCTGGTGGTGCCGTGACCAAACGGATACACGGAGGAACGTGATGCCGAACATCGGACCGTTGGAGATCGCGATCGTGCTCATCATTGTCCTTGCCATCTTTGGTCCGAAGCGATTGCCGGAGCTCGGACACGGAATCGGTCGCGGGATGCGGGAGTTCAAGGCCGGGATCAGCGGCAAGGAGGAGGAAGGGAAGCCGGCGGTGACCGAGGTTGCTGCTTCGCCGACGACGACCGCCGTGGCCGCCGCCGGTGCGGGCGTGGTTTCCGCGGCGTGGGGGGATGCTTTGGCTCGGGTTGTGTCGGCGAACGGCAATTCCTCGACCGACTGATCGATCCCAAGCTTGACTATGCGGCGGCAGTGAGCGCCCGGACCGCCGACTCGAACAGCCTCAGGCCGTCGGTCGAGCCGGTCAGCGGATCGACCGCGTGCTCGGGATGGGGCATCAGGCCGACGACGTTGCCGCGATCGTTGCGGACGCCGGCGACGTCGTTGAGCGAGCCGTTCGGGTTGTCGCCCGGCGCGTAGCGGAAGACGACCTGGCCGTTGCCCTCGACCCGCCCGAGTAGCTCCGGCGGCGCGAACCAGCGACCGGTCGTGTGCTTGACCGGGATCGAGAGGACGTCGCCCTCCCGGCAGGCGCCGCTCCAGGCGGTGCCGGCGTCGGCGACCTCGACGTCGACCTGGCGGCAGAGGAACCGCAGGCCCTCGTTCGGCAGCAGCGCCCCCGGCAGCAGCCCCGCCTCGCAGAGCACCTGAAAGCCGTTGCAGATCCCAAGCACCGGGCCGCCGCCGGCGGCGAACTCCAGCACCCGCTCCATCGCCGGCGCGAAGCGGGCGATCGCCCCGACCCGCAGGTAGTCGCCGTAGGAGAACCCGCCGGGGATCACGACCGCGTCGACGCCGCCGAGGTCGGAGTCGGCGTGCCAGACGATCCGCGCGTCGGCGACCAGCTCGCAGGCCCGCAGCGCATCGACCTCGTCGCACGACCCGGGAAACCGCAGCACCCCGAACTTCATCGCGAACCCACGGCCGGGGCAGTGCAGGCGGCGCAGCGCTTCCGGCAGCCCGACAGGGCTGCCGTGATCTGAGCGCCGCCGTAGCCCCGCCAACGGTCCGGCGGAAGCGGACGCGAAGCGGAGCATTCCGCCGGAGTCATTCGACCTCCTCGATCTCGTAGTCCTCGATCAGCGGGTTGACGAGCAGCTTCTCGCAGAGGCCCTCGAGCTCGGCCCGGTCCTCGTAGCGGACCTCGACCATGCGGCCGACGTGGACGTCGCTGACCGCCCTGATCCCGAGCGTCGGCAGCGCCCGCTCGACCGCCTTCCCCTGCGGGTCGAGGATGCCTCGCTTGGGGCGGATGAGGACACGCGCACGCAAGGGGCCTGAGGCTAGCGGCGAGAAGGGACGGTCGCCATGCTCGGCCTCCCGGCGGGTTCATCCACGGGTCTGCGCCAGCTCGAGCGCGGCGAAGAGGCCCGGCACGAAGACCCAGAACTGCAAGATCGTGTAGCGGCGCAGCTCGGCCGGGACGTCGACGCCCTCGAGCTCGCGTTCGAGGACGCCAGGGCGCGAGAGTCGAATCGCGTGCATCGCAAGTGGCAGGTAGTTGGCGCCGATCCCGATCAGGAAGAGGCCGAAGATCGCCGTGCCGGTCGCCAGTACCACGATCCCGAGCGCGATCCCGCCGGCAGCGCCGAGCACGAACTCAGCGAGGATGATCCGCCGCCGCCGCAGCGTGCCGGCGCCCCCGTACATGTCGATGGCGGCGAGCCGCCGGACGTCGACCATGCCGATTCACATACCCGTCCGGCGGGAAGAACCACAGTCAGCGTCC
>CAZTGN010000335.1:0-2207 GCA_964613275.1 uncultured Conexibacter sp.
CGCGACGGCCTCGGCCGACTCGCCGCGGCCCTCGCTCGCGGCGACCTCGACGACGCCCGCGAGGTCGCCCGGCTCGGACGGGCGCTCGAGGGTGGGGAGGAGGCGCCGCTCGGGCTCCTCGGCGCCTTCCTCGCCGACCCGCCGTCCGGGTACGAGGAGGCGGCACGGGCGACCGCGGGGACGATCGACTGGGCGGGGCGGCTCGAGTACCCCGAGGTCGCCGCCGCCGTCCGGGCGAGCGACGCGATGGTGGTGCCGAGCACGTTCCCGGAGGCGTTCGGGATGGTCGCCGCGGAGGCGGCCGCGACCGGCGCCCTGCCCGTCTGCGCCGACCACTCGGGGCTCGCCGAGGTCGCCGCGGCGCTCGCCGCGGAGCTCCCGGGCCCGCTGCGCGAGCTGACCGCGTTCCCGCTCGACGCCGACCCCGTCGACGCGATCGCGGCCCGCCTCGACCGCTGGCTCGGGCTCGATCCGGCGCTCCGCAGCGAGGCGCGCGCCGCGCTCGCGGCGACCTCGCACGCCCGCTGGAGCTGGGAGGGGGTCGCGAGGACCGTGCTCGCGGCCTCGGCCGGCGAGCTCGACCGGCTCGCTGCGGTCCGCGGCCCCGACGGCGATCCCGCGCCGTAGCACATCGGCGACCGGGGCCGGCGACGAAGATGCGCCGCTCACTGAATAGAATGCGCCGCGCCCATGAAGGACATGACCCGCGCCACGTTCCTGAAGCTGACCGCGGCGGCGATCGGCATGACCGCGCTGATCTCCGTCGTCATGGTCAACATCGACTGGCTCGGGATGGACGGCTCGACCGAGAAGGGCCCGATCGTCACCCTCCTCAACGTGATGATCGTGCTCAGCGCGCTGGTCTTCAGCATCGTCATGGTGATGATGATCTACGCGATCTGGAAGTACCGGGCGAAGCCCGGCGACGAGTCCGACGGCGAGCCGATCCACGGCAACACCAGGCTCGAGATCATCTGGACGGTGATCCCGACGCTGATCGTGGTCTTCGCCGGCGTCTACTCGACGATCGTCCTCAACGACATCGAGGCCGAGGCGTCGAACCAGATGCAGGTCGACGTCACCGCGCAGCAGTTCGCCTGGCGCTTCGACTACCCCGAGCAGGGCGTGACCTCGACCGAGCTCCACGTGCCGGTCGGCACCCAGCTCGAGCTGCACCTGAACGCGCTCGACGTCGTCCACTCCTTCTGGGTTCCCGAGTGGGCGATCAAGCGCGACCTCGTGCCCGGCTCCGACCTGCCGGGCAGCGACGAGATCGACAACGTCGTCCGCGTCACCCCCGACGTCGAGGGCACCTACCAGGTGGTCTGCACCGAGCTCTGCGGCTGGGGACACGCGACGATGCGGGCGGCGGCGGTCGTCGAGAGCCAGAAGGAGTTCGACGCCTGGGCCGCCGAGCAGGCGAAGATCCCGGAAGGCAACGTGAGCACCGGCGCCGCGGGCGGCCAGGGCGCCGGGATCTACGACAATCAGGTCACCGAGTGACCGGGGAGCAGGAGGTTCCGAGCAGGTGGTAGCAGCGCTGAAGAGCCCGGGGCAGCCGCGAGCGCTGCTCGGCATGCTGGTCGGGATCGGCTTCGGCTTCGGCCTCGTCGTCGCCCTGCGCGCGATCAGCGGCCTCGAGATCTTCCAGACCGAGCAGACCGGCTACCCGCACGTGATCGTGCCCGCGATCACCGGTCCGATCGGCTACCTGATCGGCCTCGGCTGCTTCGACTACTGGTTCCGCTGGGCGGCCGGCGCGCCGACCGTGCCCGAGGACCACTCCCAGCACGGGGCGAAGGGCTGGCGGGACTACTTCAAGTTCAACACCGATCACAAGGTGATCGGGATCCAGTACATCGTCACGACGTTCTTCTTCTTCCTAGTCGGCGGCCTGCTCGCGATGCTGATGCGGGTCGAGCTCGCCCAGCCGGGCACCCAGGTGGTCGATCCGGGCCTCTTCAACGGGCTCTTCTCGACCCACGCGGCGATCATGATCTTCCTGTTCATCGTCCCGATCTTCGCCGGGATCGCCAACTACGTGCTGCCCTTGATGATCGGGGCGCCCGACATGGCGTTCCCGCGCTTGAACGCGCTCTCGTTCTGGATGCTGCCGATGGGCGGGCTCCTGTTCCTCGCCAGCTTCCTCGCCCCCGGCGGCGCCTTCGACGCCGGCTGGACCGGCTACGCGCCGCTCTCGACCGGGG
>CAZTGN010000336.1:0-1953 GCA_964613275.1 uncultured Conexibacter sp.
GGCGTCGTCGGGATAGCCGTCGCCGTTGGCGTCGCCGCCGGTATCGGGCGGCGGGGTCGTCGCTCCCGGGGTGGTCGTCGCCGCGGTCGAGGAGGCGCTCGCGGCGCTGCTCGAGTAGGTGGAGAGGTCGGCCGGGTCCTTCGGCGCCGGGAAGTCGCGACAGCCATCGGTCGCCACGGCCGACATGTAGTCGTTCCAGACCGGCGCCGAGAGATCGGCGCCGTAGCCGGGGAGCGCGGTCCGCGCGTCCGGGTTGCCGGTCCAGACCGCGGTCGAGATGTCGGGCGTGTAGCCGACGAACCAGGCGTCGGACTGAAGCTCGGTCGTTCCGGTCTTGCCGGCCGCGGTGCAGCCGGTCAGGTCGTAGCCGGCGGCGGTGCCGTAGTCGAGCGTTCCCTCCATGACGTCGGCGACGGTGTAGGCGACGCCGTCGGAGATCACCCGGTTCCCCTCGATGTCCTCGGGCTTGTCGACCTTGTCGTTGGGGAAGACGACGCGGCGGATCGCGGTCGGGTCGTGGTGGACGCCGCCGTTGGCGAGGGTCGCGTAGGCGTTCGACATCTCGAGCACCGTGCAGCAGGTGCTGGTGCCGCCGAGCGCCTCGGCCGGAACGCCCTGCAGCTCCGAGGTGATACCCATCTTGTGGGCCATCTCGTCGAAGCTCTCGGGCCCGACGTCGATGCCGAGCTGGGCGAAGACGGTGTTGACCGAGTTCGCGGTCGCCTGCCGCAGCGTCATCGAGCCGCCGCCGCCGCCGCTGACCGTCCACGGGATGCCGTCGGGCGTCAGCGTGATCGTCGACGGTGCGGGATATGTCGTCGTGTCGGGGTCCATGCCCTGCTCGACTGCCGTGGTCAGCACGAACGGCTTGAACGACGAGCCGGGCTGCCGCTCGCCGTCGGCGGCGAGGTTGAACTGGCTCGTGTCGTAGGCCTGCGAGGAGGCCATCGCGATGATCGCGCCGGTGTCGGTGTCGGTCGAGGCGAGCGCCCGCGCGGCCCCGTAGATCGGGGTCGCGTTGGCGATCGCCTGCTCCGCCGCCGCCTGGGCGGCCGGGTCGAGGGTCGTGTAGACGCGGAGGCCGCCCTGACGGACCGTCTTCAGGCCGTACCTCTCGATCAGCTCGTTCTGGACGAAGTCGAAGAAGAACGGCTGCCCGCGCGTCTCGTACTTCATCCCCCGCTCCAGGCCGGGGCCCGTCTCCTTTACCTGCTCGGCCTTCGCCGGCGTGATGTAGCCCTGGTCGGCCATCGCGTCGAGGACCTCGTTGCGGCGCTTGATCGCATCGGTCGGGTTCGTGAACGGGTTGTACTCCGAGGGCGCCTGCGGGAGGCCCGCCAGCATCGCCGACTCGCGCAGCCCGAGATTCTCGACGTCCTTGTCGAAGAAGACCTCGGCGGCCGACTGGACGCCGACCGCCGAGCGGCCGGCGGTGGTGCCGTAGGTCGCGGTGTTCAGGTACTCGTTGAGGATCTGGTTCTTGCCGTGCTCCTCCTCGTACTGCCGGGCCATCTCGGCTTCCTTGATCTTGCGCTCGATCGTGTCCTTGGGATCGTCGATGTAGAGGTTGCGGACGAGCTGCTGGGTGATCGTCGAGGCGCCCTGCCGGACCGAGCCGGCCTCGACGTTCGCGATCGCCGCCCGGAAGATCGCGCCGACGTCGACGCCGCCGTGCTCGTAGAAGTTGGCGTCCTCGATCGCGATCGTCGCCTCCTGCAGCGCGGCCGGGATCTTCTTGAGCTTGACCGGCTCGCGGAGGATGTCGGACTGGACGTAGCCGAGGCTGTTGCCGGCGGCATCGAAGACCTGCGAGTTGGCGCCGTCGTCGGCCGGCCGCAGCGTGTCGATGTCGGGCGCGTCGGCGGCGACGTTGAGCACCCAGATCGCCAGCCCGCCGACCGCGGCGGCACCGATGGCGAGGACGCCGGCGAGCACGGCCATGACCTTCTTGCC
>CAZTGN010000336.1:1963-2180 GCA_964613275.1 uncultured Conexibacter sp.
CCCGCGCGTACGGGCCTGCCGCCTCTGTCGGGAGCGCATTGACATCGGCAGGAGCCAGGAAGGGTACCGGCCGCCCGCAACGGCCTTTTCAGCCCGCCACCGATCGTGCAGCGGCGAGGCGCGGGCCGACTGGAGCGTCGGGGCGGTTCAGCCGCAGACCGGCCAGGGACCCGTCCCGACCTGCCGCTTGAGCGCGACCGCGACCACGGCCTGCGTC
>CAZTGN010000337.1:0-2167 GCA_964613275.1 uncultured Conexibacter sp.
GGCCCGGTCAGCGGACGCTGCTCAGAGAGCTCGGCAACGGTGACGTGCGGTTCGTCCTGGTCGGCGGGCTGGCCGTGGCGGCGCACGGATACCCGCGGGCAACCGCGGACGTCGACATCGTCTTCTCCACCGACGAGCGGAGTTGCGACCGCTTCGCCGGGGTGCTGGATGAGCTCCGGTCCGAGGTCGCATTCGCGGACCGTCCACAGCCCCCCACGGGTATCACCGGCGGGTGGCTGGCCGAGGGCGGTCATTTCCGGTTCGCCACCGAAGCCGGGCCGCTCGACGCTCTCTCGACGCTCGCCGGCTTCGACTACGAGCGTCTCGCGAGCGCCGCGATCCGCGTCGAGCTCGACGGAGTGGAGGTCGCGGTCTGCTCGCTCGACGACCTCATCGAGATCAAGTCCGCCGGGGAGCGGGCGCGGGACCGGGAGGACGTCGAGGAGCTCACGCGCCTCCGCGAGGACTGAGCAGCTCGCCGAGCGCGGCGACGGTCCGCTCCCAGGCGTGCTCGGCCCGCGAGCGCTCCGCCCCGGCGCGGAGGCGGGCCAGCTCCTCCGGCCGCGCGATCCGCTCGATCGCCGCTGTCAGCGCGCCGATGTCGGGGCGGCGGGCGGGGATGCCGGAGCGGGCGGTGCCGTCGGGATGGGAGGGGACGAGGATGCCGTTGACGCCGTCGACCACGACCTCGTTCATCGGCGGATCGTCGTTGGCGATCGTCGGCATCCCGAACGCGATCGCCTCGTACAGCGGCAGCCCCAGCCCCTCCCAGCGCGACGGCGAGAGCGAGACGTCGTTGGCGGCGATCGCCGCCAGGTGCTCGGGCCAGGGCTGGTCGGCGAGCCGCAGCCCGATCCGATCGTCGGCCTCGATCAGCGGCAGCAGCCGCTCGAGCCCCGAGCGCTCGACCTGGGCCTTGACGAGCAGCCGGAGCTGCTCGCCGCGTGCCCTGGTGAACGCCTCGACGACCGGCTCGGCCGGCTTGCGGTGGCCGAGGAAGCCGCCGGGGAAGACGAAGCGGACGAGACCGTCGTCGCGGCGGCGCACCGGCACGGCGAGCAGCTCGGGGTGGATCCCCCACGGCACCCGCGGAGTCTCGAGGCCCCACCCCGCGTAGCGGCGCTGCTCGCAGGCGGTCATCGAGTAGATGACGTCGTAGGCGGCGCGGGCCGCGTCGAGGTGCTCGCGGGTGAAGTGCTCCCAGACGAAGCGGCCGACGACCCGGACCCCGCTTTCGCGGAGCCGGGCGAGCACCTCGAACTGGTAGTTCTGATCGCAGAGGATCACGTCGAGCGAGTTCGCCTCGACCCAGGCCTCGTACTCGCCGAGCGGCGTCTCGAACGCCGAGGCGGCGGTGACGCCGGGCTGGTCCCAGACCCCGGTCCGCTCCAGCGCCCCCGCCATCGGACCCTTCTCGCGGCGCGGCTTGGCGAGCACGAAGCTCGCGTGGCCGAGCGCGTCGACGGCGGAACGGAGCTGGCGGCCGACCACGGGCTGGCCGCGGTTGAACCACTTGCTGACGATGCCGACGTTCAAGCGCCGCCCGCCAGGTCGGCCCGGGCGCCGGCCGCAACCGCGCCGGATGGCCCGGGCTCGCTCCGCCTGTCGCCACTGGGGCTCATCGCGCGCCGGGAGGGTAGCCGCCGTCAACCGCCGACGAGCGCCGCGAGGTCCTCGACCGTTCGCGACCAGGGGCGCTCGGCGGCGAGCTCGGCGACCCCGGCCCGCATCCGCTCGAGCTCGGCGGCGTTCCCGAGCCGCTCGATCGCGGCGGCGAGCGCACCGACATCCGGATCCCAGGCCGGGATGCCGGATCGGGCCGTGCCGTTCTGCACGGAGGGGACGAGGATCCCGCTGCGCCCGTCGAGCACCATCTCCGACATCGGCGGCCTGTCGTTGGTGATGATCGGCAGCCCGAATCCGGTCGCCTCGAACAGCGGCAGGCCGAGCCCCTCCCATCGCGACGGCGCGAGGCAGACGTCGCAGGCGGCAAAGCGCGCCCGGTGCTCCGCCTCGGGCTCGTCCTCGAGCATCAGCTCGATCCGCCGGTCGACGGCCGCGGCCTCGCGCAGGGTCTCGTCGTTGCGCGGCACCTGGGCATCGATCAGGAGCCGCAGATGCTCACCCCGCGCCCTGCCGAACGCCCTGATCACCTTGCGGATCGGCT
>CAZTGN010000338.1:0-2102 GCA_964613275.1 uncultured Conexibacter sp.
ACGGCGCGGGCCGGTCAGCGCGTCGATCAGGACGGAGGTGTCGACGACGATCACTGCCGGCCGCCGCGGCCGCCGCGGCGGCGGGCGCCGCGGCCGGCCGCGAGCGCGGCGTCGACCGCGGCGGCGGGGCGCTCCGGGATCTTCGGCACGAGCTCGTCGAAGCGAGCCAGCAGTTGGCGCCGCTCGCGCTCGCTGAGCCGCTCGGCCCGCTCGCTGAAGTCGTGGATCGCGAGGCGGACGATCTCGCTCTTCGACCGCTGCTGACGCTCGGCCGTCGCAGCCAGCCGGGCGATCGTGTCCGGGTCGAGCGTGAAGGTGGCTTTCGTCGAGGCCATATGGGGACCATATCACCATAGTGCAACCGTTCGGGCGGTCGTGCCCGGGGAACGGGAGCGCCGGGCCGTAGTATCGGCGGCAGGCTGGAGCTGGCCATTGGTTCCCCTCAACCTCCCGAACGCCCTGACGATGCTCCGCATCCTGATGGTGCCGGTCGTCGTCGTCGCGCTGCTCGCCGAGATCCCCAACGGCGACCTCGTCGCCGGCGTCGTCTTCGCGCTCGCCGCGTTCACCGACGGCCTCGACGGCTACATCGCTCGCCGGCGCGACGACGTGACGACCTTCGGGAAGCTGATGGACCCGCTCGCCGACAAGCTGCTGATCGTCGCCGCGCTCGTCTCGCTGGTCGCCCTCGACCGACTGCAGGCGTGGATCGCGATGGTGATCATCGCCCGTGAGCTCGCCGTCACCGGCCTGCGCGCGGTCGCGGTCGAGGAGGGGGTGGTGATCGCGGCGAGCTGGCTCGGCAAGGTGAAGACGGCGTTGCAGGTCGCGGCGGTGATCGCGCTGATCGCGGTCGACCCGGCGACGACCGCCGTCGACGTTCTCGTCTACGCCGCGGTCGCGGCGACGGTGATCTCCGGCGCCGACTACTTCTTCGGCGTGCGGCGCCGGCTCGACGGGCGACGGACGAAGGGCGGCAAGGCCGAGGCCGGCCCCGCCTGAGCGGCCGTCAGCCCGCGGGCGCGGGCGCGTCGAGCCACTCGCGCATGGTCATGTGGCGGGTCGAGTGCCTCCCCGACTCGAGCTCGGCGAGGACCTCGGCGAGCTCGCCCGAGCGCTCGGCGATCACGTTGTGGCGGTGGATCGTCTCGAGGTTCTCCTGGCGGGCGAGGATGAAGTTGCGGCCGTCGAGGTCCGGATGGGAGCCGGCGAGGCGGCGGACCATCTCGCGCACGCAGTCCTCGACGAAGCGCGGGTTCGCATGGGCCTTCTCGACGACGGCGCGCTCGTCCTCGCGCTTCATCAGCTCGGGGATCTCCGAACACATAGGCGACTCGACCTACGCCAGCAGCTCGCGCGCGGCGATCTCGGTGGGGGCGGCCTCGGAGCGGGCGAGGAAGAGCGTGCCGATGCCGCGCTGGTTGTGGGTCGCGACCGGGACCAGCTCGAGGATCTCGTCGATCCGCTCGGCCTCGTAGCCGGCGGCGGCGAGGCGCTCGCGGGCGCCGGCCGCGATCAGCTCCTGCGCGCACGGGCAGGCGGTCATTCCCTGCGCCTGGACGCCGGTGAGCGTGCGGGTGCCCGCGGTCGATGCCACCGCGGTTCCCAGCAGCGTGTAGATCTCCTGGGTCGGCTTGCCGCTGCGGGGCGCCGGCACCGTCTCCGGGTAGCGCGCGGCGAGCGAGACCTCGGCCCGCATCCCGCCCTGGCGGTCGCGGACGCGTTCGGCGATCGCCGCCGCGAGGTGCTCGGCCTTGAGCGATTCGGCGAGCACCGCCTCGTCGATCGCTTCGTTGACGACCTCCTCGAAGCGCGACATGTGAGCGCCGGCCTGGCGCGGGTTGAGGTCCACGTAGCACTCGAACTCCGCGAAGTAGAGCTGGCCGTGACCGCCGCCGTCCTCGCCCCCGCGCGGGTTGATCCGGATCACCTTCTCGACGCCGCGGACGCCGACCCGGGTGAGGCTGACCTCGGTGCGCGGGCGCCGGGCCTGCACGTCGGGACTGATCAGGGTCGAGGGGCGGCTCATGGAAACTCGCTGCCGGCGAAGGCTAGACCGGATGGCCCACGAGCAGCCGAACGCGTCCGGGTGAGCGGGTAAG
>CAZTGN010000339.1:0-2090 GCA_964613275.1 uncultured Conexibacter sp.
GATGATCGCGGCGACGACGTCGCCGACGTAGACGTAGTCGCGCGTCTGCTCGCCGTCACCGAAGACCCGCAGCGCCTCGCCCTCCCGCAGCAGCCCGCAGAAGATCGCCACCACCCCGGCCTCGCCGTGCGGGTCCTGGCGGGGGCCATAGACGTTCGCGAAGCGGAGCGCGACGCCGGGCAGCCCGTGCAGCCGCCGGTAGAGGCCGAGGTAGACCTCGCCGCCGAGCTTGCTCGCCCCGTAGGCCGTCTCGGGCAGGCTCGGCTGCCGCTCGTCGAACGGCAGCGCCCTCCCCTCCCCCTCGCCGTAGATCGCGCCGCCGGTCGAGGCGAACACGACCGCGGTCGAGTGCCGCCGCGCTGCCTCGAGGACGGTGATCGTGCCGAGCACGTTGACGGTCGCGTCGAACGCCGGGTCGGCGACCGCCTTGCGGACATCCGCCTGGGCGGCGAGATGGAAGACGCGATCGGGGCCGAACCCGTCGAACGCGTCGTCGATCGCGGCGGCGTCGCGGATGTCGGCTTCGACGAGGGAGCACCCGCGGGCCAGCGCCCCGCCGAGGTTGCCGCGGCGGCCGGTCGAGAGGTCGTCGAGCGCGAGAACCTCGGCGCCCCCGTCGAGCAGAGCATCGACGAGGTTCGAGCCGATGAAGCCGGCGCCCCCGGTGACCAGCGCCCGCACGTCAGCTGCTCGCCGGAGCCGCGGCCGGCTCGGGCTCGCCGCCGGCGACCTCGAGGATGAAGTCCGCTACGCGCATCGACTCCCGCGGCAGGGTACGGGCCGAGACGTACTCGTGCCCGGCGTCGACGAGGCGCGCCCGCAGCTCGGGATCGGACGCGATCTCGTTCAGCGCCGCCGCGGCGGCGTCGGGGTCGCCGGGCGGGACGAGCAAGACCGCGTCGCCGACGGCGGCGCGGATCCCGCCGACGTCGGTCGCCACGGTGGGCAGCCCGGCGGCGAACGCTTCGAGGAGGACCTGCGGCAGGCCCTCGGTCCAGGAGACATGGAGGAATGCGTGGCTGTCGCGATAGGTCCGTCCCAGGCCCTCACCCTGGGCGACGTAGCCGCGCAGGTCGGCCCGTCCGGCGACCCCGAGCCGCTCGAGCTCGGCCGCGAGCTCCTCCTCCATCGGGCCCTCGCCGCACACGATCAGCTTCCAGGACGCACCGTCGGCGGAGAGGATCCGCAGCGCCTGCGCGAGCAGCAGCGGGTTCTTCTCCTCCTCGAGCCGGCCGACGCTGAGCACCCGCCGCTCGCCCTCCCAGGGGCGCTCGGACGCTTCCTCCGGGCTGACGATCTCGTCGGCCTCGACCAGCGAGACGGCGATCTCCAGCAGGGCGGGGCTCCGTGAGTAGGTGGAGGCGAGCTCGGGGCCGACGACCACGACCGGGTAGATCCGCGCCAGCGCCCGGAAGGAGAGGTCGATCACGGCGGCCATCGCCCGGATCACCGGGCGCTTCGGGTAGCGGGCGCGGACATAGGTGGGGTAGTTCTGGCGAACGCCGAGCACGATCTGCTTGCGACGGGCGATGGCGAGCAGCGCGAAGACGACCGCGAACGGGTTCGGCCCGAGCAGCCAGACGCAGTCGAGGTCGTCGATCCCGCGCCAGAACCGGCGCATCGCCGTGCCGAGCGACCGCAGCGCCTCGCGCGGGTGGCCGAGCGTGCGGTAGTAGGGGAGCGGCACGAAGTCGACCTCGGAGCCGAGCCGATAGCGGGCCCGCGACGACGTCGTGGGGTCGAGCCGGCCGAAGACGGCAAGCCGGGCGAAGCGTGGCGCGAGGCGCGCGATGAAGACGACGAACGCGCGCTCGCCGTAGGGCTCGCCGTCCCGGATGTGGTACGGATAGTCGGTATAGACGCCGAGCCGCATCGGAGTAGAGTACGTGAGCGGTGGCCGAGCGTGGGTAAGGGATTGCACCTGTCTGAGCGCCTCATACCGCCAGGCAATCGGAGCCGATAATCCCCCGACGCATGAGACAGATGAACGAGAGCCCCGCGAACTGGGTCGAGCCGCCGGACGAGCAGCAGAGCCTGAGGCGGTTCCTGGAGACGGTCCGGGAGCGGCTCTGGGTCGTCGTCGCCGCGGT
>CAZTGN010000340.1:0-2084 GCA_964613275.1 uncultured Conexibacter sp.
CCCCTCCCGCAACCGGCTCATGGCGGCGCTCTCCGGGCTCACCGTGGTGGTCGAGGCCGCCGAGCGCTCGGGGTCGCTGATCACGGCCGAGATGGCAAGCGACTGCGGGCGCATCGTCGGCGCGGTCCCCGGGCCGGTGAGCTCATGGCGATCGAGCGGGACGAACGGGCTGCTCGCCGACGGCGCCGTGATGATCCGCGACGCCCGCGACGCGCTCGATGCGCTGCTCGGCCCCGGCGCCGTCCCGGCTCCGATCCCCGGGCCGCGGCTCGAGGCGGAGCACGCAGCGATCCTCGACGCTGTCGAGGCCGGCGCCGCGACCCCCGATGCGGTCGCTGCCGCCAGCGGGCTCGAGCTCCGCCCGGTGCTACGGGCGCTGGCCGCGCTCGAGCGCGACGGCTACCTGGCCTGCGACCACACCGGCCGCTGGACGCGGACGATGCAGCCGGCGCCGGAGCCGGGCGATCGCGTTCCCGGCCGCTCGGGATGCCGTTGACCGCCGGTCGGCCGAAGATCGGTGAGCAGGGCGGTGACCGACTTGCGGGTCAGGGGCCGGCGCGGCTGCGTCGCGCCTCTAGGATCGCCGCAGTGGAAGGCTCGCGAACACCGGTGGCGCTGGCGATCGCCGGCTCGGATTCCGGCGGCGGCGCCGGCATCCAGGCCGACCTGAAGGCGTTCGCGGCGGTCGGCGTTCACGGCACGACCGCGATCACCGCGATCACCGCCCAGAGCACGGTCGGCGTGACTGCGATCGAGCCGGTGGCCGGGGACGTGATCGTCGCCCAGGTCGAGGCCGTGGCGGGCGACATCGGGGTCGATGCGGTCAAGGTCGGGATGCTCGGGAACGAGACGATCGTCGAAGCAGTCGCGGCGGCGCTGGATCTGGTCGGTGACGCCCCCGTGGTCGTCGATCCGGTCATGGTCTCCGAGAGCGGCGCCCGCCTCCTCGACGAGTCGGCCCGCGGGGCTTTGATCGAGCGGATCCTGCCGCGGGCGACCGTCGTCACGCCGAACCTGCCGGAGGCGCGGGTCCTCGCCGCCGCCGGCGAGGATGTCGGGGCTCCGGAGCTGGCCGCTGCGATCCGCCGACTCGGGCCGGCGGCGGTCATCGTCACCGGCGGTCACGCCGACGGGACCGACCTCCTCGACGACGGCGGTGAGCCGATGCCGATCTCGGGTGCCATACACCCGTCGGGGGCCGCCCACGGGTCCGGCTGCACGCACAGCTCGACCGTGGCGGGGCTGCTCGCGCTCGGCTTTCCGCTTCGCGCGGCGGCGGTCGAGGCGCGCCGGCGGGCGGGAGAGGCGGTCGCCGCCGGGCTCCGCGACGTCGGCGCCGGCCCCGGGCCGGTCGACGCACTCGCGATCGCCGGTCGGCGGCCACGACCGCCGCTGCCATAATCCACCCATGAAGCTCGTTCGCATGAGATCCGGTCACGGCGACGAGCTGCTGGCGGAAGGGGACCCGGAGCTGGCCACCGAGGAGGCGCGGCTCATCGAAGCGTTCCGGCGCCAGCTCGACCTCGGCCTGTGGGCCGCCGTCCCGACCGTCGCCGCCGGCCGCCGTGAGGCGGTTCGGGTGCGCGACTTCGACGAGGTGCCCCGTGACGCCGATCGGGTCATCTTCATCCCGCCGGCGGTGGGGGGATGAGCTCCGGCGCAGCGGTCGCGGTGGCGATCGTCTGCCTGGCGCTGGCCGCCGTCGCGTACGGGCCCGACCTGACCCGTCGCCTGCGCCGCCGCGCGGATCCCGCCCCACGGCCGCTGACCGGCCGGGCCGTTGCCGATCCCGGCGAGGAGCTGCGCGCCGAGCGCCGGGCCGAGCGGCTGCTCGGCCACGTCGTCGGTGCCGACGCGCTCGAGGCGTATCGGGCGCTCGGCTTCCTGCACCTCTTCAGCGGCGGGGACGGCCGTGCCTACGGCTATCTGATCTATCCGCACAAGCCGATCGCGAGCTTCGACGCGACCACCGGCGAGCTGCTCAACGAGCACTGCGTCTCGTTTCCCGATCGCGACGAGCCGACTGCGGGCGAACGCCTGCCCGCCGCCGACGACGTGCTCGCCAAGTGGCTCGCCCTGCGCGC
>CAZTGN010000341.1:0-2060 GCA_964613275.1 uncultured Conexibacter sp.
GGCGGGCGTCGACGGCGACCAGCGTCGGCATCCCCGCCGGGATCACCTCGAAGCTCGACAGCACGGCGCGGTGGTCGGAGGTCCACGGTGACGCCTCGATCTCGACGTCCTCGCCGCCCGGCTCGCCGACCAGCCTGCTGTCGAGGGTCGTCGACGGGCCGGCCGCATAGACGTAGTCGATCCGCTCGTCGGTCGTGTGGGTGAAGCCGGGGTCGGCGACCGGGTCGGGGTGGGCCTCCCGGTAGCTGTCGCGGAAGCCGAGGTCGTTCAGCTCCTCGCTGACCGGCCACGGCACGGGCTCGTCGACTCCCTCCCGGGTGCCGACGGTCTCGGTGCCGTAGTCGAGGCTCGAGGGCTGGTTGAAGTCGCCGGTGAGCAGCACCGGGTAGCCGGCGTCGATCAGCTCCCCCATCGCCGCGATCGGCCGCTCGAGGGCCGCGGTCCGCACCTCGTTCTCGGTGGCGATCACCGACTCGACCGACGCGCCGTTGGCGAGCGCCCGCGGCCCCCACTCGACGTAGTCGAGGTGCACGTTGAAGAACGGGACCACGTAGCCGGGCTCGACCTCGAGCAGCGCGTAGAGGCCGTCGCCGCCCGACGGCTCCAGGATCGGGTACTTCGAGAGGAGCTGCAGCGAGGTGTTCCAGTACGGATACCCGGTCCGCTGCGCCATCTCCGGCAGCCGCTCATAGGATTCGAGCACGCCGACGACGTCGGTGTCGAGCCGCCGGATCACCGCGTCGGTCGCCGGCCCGCCCCCGTACTCGACGTTGTAGACGAGCACGTCGAGCTGCACCGGCTCGCGCTCGAGAAGCGATGAGTCCGCCAGCGGCTCGCCGTCGCCGTCGAGGTCGCAGCCGGCGAGGGCCAGCAGGCAGAGGACGAGCGCGGCGGCGCCGGCAAGGGCACGCGGGCGATGCGCGGCCTTCCCGAGCTCGCCCCTCGCTCCCACTGCGCCGGTAGTCAATCAGACGACCGCACGGCCTCGATCAGACGACCGGCCGGCCGACCCGGCACGGGACGGGCGGCGCCCGCGACGCCGGCGAGGATCTCCGGCTCGGTGCGGGTCGCACCCCGTCGCCGACGAGCTTCGCGCCCGCCGAGGCCCGTCGCCGGGCATCGTCGATGCCGGTCGTTGGACTATGTGGTCACCTGATGACCGCCACCCTGCTGCTCGCCCTGGCCAGCTCGCTCGCCTACGGCGCCGCCGACTTCCTCGGCGGCGCGGCCGCCCGCGGCGCCCACGTGATCCGCGTCGTCGCCATCGCCGCGCCCGCGAGCCTGCTCGTCGAGCTCCTGCTGTGGCCGCTGGCCGGAGCGCGGTTCGACCCCGGCGCCGTCGCCTGGGGAGCGGCATCGGGCATCGCGTCGGCGGCGGCCTTCACGCTCCTCTACCGGACCCTGGCAATCGGGCCGATGAGCGTGCTCTCGCCCGTGACCGCGCTCGTCTCGGCGGCGCTCCCGGTGGCCGTCGGCCTGCTCGGCGGCGAGCAGCTCGGCGCGATCGCCCTCGGCGGCATGACGCTCGCCCTCGTCGCCGTCGTGATGGTCAGCGGCGGTGCCGACGCGCACGGCGGCGATCGCAGCGCGAGCCGGTGGGCGCTGTTCCTCGCCTTCGCCGCGGGCGCCGCGATCGCGCTCCAGCTCGTCTGTCTCGACCAGGCGCCGGACGACAGCGGCGTGGCACCGCTGCTGGTCGGGCGGGCGGTGTCCTGCGTCGTCGTCCTCGCGCCCGCCCTCCTCCTGTGGGGCCGCCTCGGCGAGGCCCGGCCGAACCTGCCGGCCTCGGCGAGCGCCGGCGCCCTCGACGCGCTCGCCAACTTCGCGTTCCTCTTCGCCGTCCGCGAGGGCGATCTCGCCGTCGTCGCGGTGATCACGGCGCTCTACCCCGCCGCCACCGTCCTGCTCGCTCGCGTGCTGCTGGCCGAGCGGATCGGAGCGATGCAGCTCGCCGGCCTCGGGATAGCCGCCGTGGCGGTCGCCCTGCTTGCCGTCGGCTGACCGCAGGGCTGCGTCGTCGCGCTCCGATCCTGCGGATCGGACGCGATCAGATCGCCGAT
>CAZTGN010000342.1:0-822 GCA_964613275.1 uncultured Conexibacter sp.
GCCGCGGCACCGACCGAGCCCGCCTCCTCAGCGGGCCCGGCTCCGACCGGAGCGGCCGCGGGCCCCCGGCGGCCCGAGGACGCGTTCGGGTCGGCGGCGACGGAGCCCGCCTCCGGCGGGTCGCGAGCGCCCCGCTTCGAGCCCGGCGCCCCATCCGGCCGCGATCGCGATCGAGGCCCCTCGACGGTCGCAGCCGCCCGCGACCGCCGCACACCGCCGGGGGGTCCCCGCCGGGGCCGGATCGCGCTGGCGCTGGCGACGCTCGCCGGGGCGGCGGCTGTCGTCGCGATCCTCGCCCTTGCCGGCGGCGACGGGGGCGGCGGGGATCAGGGCGGTGGCTTCGAGGCGCCGCGAACGGTCGGGCAGCCGATCGCGGTCGACGGCTTCCCGGTCGGGGTCGCGGTCGCCGACGGCACGGTCGCCGTGGCGACGAGGGAGGGAGAGCGGGTGGCGCGGTTCGACGAGAGCGGGGATCCGGCGGGCTCGATCACGCTGCCGGGGCCCGGAGAGGACGTGACCCTCTCGTCCGGCTCGGTCTGGGCGTCCGTCCCCGGCTCGGGCGTCGTCGTCAGAGCCGACGCCGACGGCGCGAACGCGGAGTCGATCGGCGTCGGCGCCGCACCGTTCGGGCTCGGCGCCGACGGCGGGACCGTCTACGCCGCCCAACCCGATGCGCGCAGCGTTGCCGCGATCGACGCCGGCGATGGGTCCGTGGGCCCGGCGTTGGCGATCGACGGTTCCTCGACGCCGTCCTTCCTCGCGGCCGGTGACGGGCTCCGCTGGGTGGTCCATCTGGGCATGAGCGGGCGGTTCTGCGTCGGG
>CAZTGN010000342.1:832-2055 GCA_964613275.1 uncultured Conexibacter sp.
CTCCTCTGGGTGGTCGACCGCGACGGCGGCGTCGTCTTCCGGGTCGACCTCGAGGACCCCGACGCGTCCGAGGACCTCCCGCTCGGCGAGAACCCGAAGGGCATCGCCCTCGGCGCCGGATCGGTCTGGGTCGCCAACACCGAAAGCGGCAACGTCGTCCGGCTTTCGACCGACGGCGACGAGCTGGACGAGATCTCGCTCGGCGGCAAGCCGCGCCTGCTCGCCTACGGCTTCGGGCGCGTCTGGGTGGCGAACGGTGGCGGATCGGTCGATGCGATCGACCCCGCCGACGACACGGTCCAGAGCGTCGAGGTCGACGGTTCGCCGGAGGGCGTCGCGATCGGCAGCGACCAGGTCTGGGTGACAGCCGGCAAGGGGGATCAGCTCGTCCGGATCGACCCTGGCGCTGCGCGCTGACCGCTCGCGCTTCCCGCCACCGAGCCGGCGAGAACGTCCCCGGGGAGGACGTTCGTGCTTGCTCGCGGAGGCGGTGTCAGAGGTCGCGCTCGCCGACGATCCCGGTCTGCATCGCCCGCTGGACGAGGTCCACCCGCTTGCGGCTCTGCGGGGCTTCGGCGAGGCCGAACTTCTCGAACAGCGCCCGCAGGTGGGTCTTGACCGCGTCGATCGAGAGGTGCAGCTCGGCGGCGATCTCGGCGTTGGTGGCCGGGGTCGCGAAGCTCGGGCCGTCCCTGAACGGGCGACAGAGGGCCACCAGGACACGGCGCTGGGCCGGCGATACGCCGGCGCCCGAGGCGAGATCGCCCGCGATCACGGTCGAGTCGGCACCGCCGCCCGGGGCCCGGAACCGGAATCGGGTCCGGCCGAGGCGGATCACGTCGCCGTCGGCCAGCATCCGCCGCCCGCCGACCCGCTCCTCGTTGACGAAGGAGCCGTTGCGGGAGAGGCCGTCGTCGACCAGCGTCGCGTCGGCGCCGACGTGCTCGATCCGGGCGTGCAGCTTCGAGACCTGCTCGTCGGCCGGCAGGCTGATGTCGGCCGACGGGCTGCGGCCGACCCAGAGCTCGCCGCGCTGGCCCTCGAGCGCGACGATCCGCTGGGCGCCGTCGCCGTCGCGGTAGACGATCAGCGGCAGGCCGCGCCGCTCGGCCTCGATCTGCTCCTTGAGCTCGACCGCGCTCTGCGGACGCTCCTCGGGGTCGCTCATCGCGGCAGACGCTAGCGCCGCCCGCCGACGAGGGCCCGCCGCCCGCCGACGCTTG
>CAZTGN010000343.1:0-2038 GCA_964613275.1 uncultured Conexibacter sp.
CCGTCGGGGATCACGTCGATGCCCGCGACCAGCTCGACGATCCGCTGCGGCGTGCGCGGATCGCGCTCCGACGGCTTGAGGATGAAGGTGTTGCCGCAGGCGATCGCGTAGGGGAGGAACCAGAGCGGGATCATCGCCGGGAAGTTGAACGGCGTGATCGCGGCGACGACGCCGACCGGCTGCCGCCACATCTCGACGTCGACGCCGGTCGCGACGCCCTCCAGGTTCTCGCCCTTCATCAGGGTCGGGACTCCGCAGGCGACCTCGGTCGACTCGATCCCGCGCCCGACCTCGCCGCGCGCGTCGTCGAGCGCCTTGCCCATGTCCTCGGTGACGAGCCGGGTCAGCTCGTCGCGGTGGGCGGCCAGCGCCTCCCGCAACGCGAACACGGCCCGCGCCCGCTTCGTCACCGGCACGGCCGCCCAGGCGGGCTGGGCGGCGCGGGCGGCGCGGGCGGCCGCGTCGACGTCGGCCGTCGTCGAGAGCGGGACCCGGGCGAGGATCCCGCCCGTCGCCGGGTCGATGTCGTCGATCGTCTCGGTCGCGGCGGAGGCGACCCATTCGCCGCCGATGTGGTTCTTCAGGGTCTCGGGCTCGGTCGCGGTCGCCTGCTCGGCGCCCGCGGCTGCCAGCGTCTCCGGCTCCATTGCTTCTCCTAGCGCTCTGGCTTCGATGGAAGTGAGCCACCGATGGTACCCGTGCGACGCCGGCGGTTGTTGAACAATCTCGCGTCCGCGTTTGTACGAACCGGCGTACGCGGCTGGCCGCCGAGGCGCATCCCCGCCACCTGGGTCATCTCACCCACACATGGCGCAGGCAGGATCACCCACGTCACGGTGGTGCCGGCGCGCAACCACCTGGGTCATCTCACCCACGCATGGCGCAGGCAGGATCACCCACGTCACGGGGTGGCGCCGAGCCACGTCGGTCGTCCCACCCGCCACCTGGGTCATCTCACCCACGCATGGCGCAGGCAGGATCACCCACGTCACGGGGTGGCGCCGAGCCACTGGGTCGGCTCACCCGCCTACCAGCTCAGCTCGATCTCGAGCTCGCGCTCGTCGGTCTCGACCTCGAGCTCGACCTTGAACTCGACCTCGTCGGGAACGTGGACGTTGAAGCGGATCCCCTCGCGCTCGAACTCGACCTCGTTCTGTCTCGCCAGCATGTCCGCGAGCGCGTGCAGGCGCGCGGCCGCCTCCTCGCGTCGCAGCCTGTCCTTCTGCTTGATCTCGACGATCTCCATCGGCATCTCCTTCGGGTTGGTGGTCACTGCACGGTAGACGTCGCCGGCCGGCCGGTCGCCAGTCGGATCAGCGCCCGGGCGGCATCGAGGATGCCGTCGGGGAGCGCCGCCGAGGGCGACGCGCCGGGGTGGCGTCGCGAGATCCGCACCCGGAGAGTCGCCGGGCGGATCCGGAACCGCAGCGGCGGATCGAGCAGCGCAGCCTCGCCGTCGATCCCGGCCGGGACCGGATGCTCGGCCTCGACGGCGAACTCGGTCGTGGTCCACTCCCGCCAGGGCCGCTGCAGGAGCCGGCGGCCGCCGCGTCCGTGCGGGGCGCCGAGGACGGTGATGCCGAGCAGTCCGTCGTCGATCCGCGGGCGCGTGCCCGAGCCGACCGCCCGGCCGAGCCGGTAGCGGTTGTTGGAGACGAGGATCGCGACGCCGGAGCGATGCTCGTGGCCGCCCGGCCCCGACCAGGTCAAGTCGAGCCCGGCGGCGTCGGGTCCGAGCGTGTCCGGGATGACCTCCAGGAGCGTCCGCAGCTTCGCATCGCGGTAGCCGGGGCGCTGCACCGCCTCGGCGTAGAGGCCGAGCGAGACGTTGTTGACGAAGATGCGGCCGTTGACGTCGGCGAGGTCCACGCGCCGCTCGCCGCCGTCGACGAACGCGTCGAGCGCGCCGACGACGTCGTCGCGCTCGACGCCGAGATCCGCCGCGAAGTGGTTCCGGGTCCCCGCCGGGATGCACGCGTACGGGAGCCCGGCCTCCGCGGCGGCCGCGGCGACGATCGCCTGCGAGCCGTCGCCGCCG
>CAZTGN010000344.1:0-2031 GCA_964613275.1 uncultured Conexibacter sp.
CGCCGCAGGTCGGCTGGAGGCCCGAGGTCGGCTGGGGCGAGCTCGACCTGACGGCGGCCCTCGGTCAGCGCGGCAACCACATGCTCGGCGCGGTCGCCGCCGGCGAAGCGTCCTACTACGCGGCGACGGCCCCGGCGGGCTCGAGGGCGACGCTCGCCTACGAGCTGCGCGGCTACTTCGTCGGCTTCCCCGACCCCGGCACGCAGACCTTCGCCTACACGCAGTCGAACCTCGACCTGCACCAGTACGAGCCGGACGGGACCGAGGTCCTGCCCCCGCCGGCGCCGCCGCCCGGCGGCGGCCCCGCCGCTATCGCCCCGGACCCCCGCATCGCGCCGGTCGGGGCGCCGGCCGGCGCCCCCCACCAGGTGATCTACAAGGTCGAGGCGGCCTCCACCGTCGAAGGCGCCCCCGCCGAGCCCTTCGCGATCGCCGCCGCGGAGCCGCTCACCCCGCTTGCCCCGCCGGTCGCCGTCCCGACCGGGGCCACCGCCGACCCGGCCGGGCCGGTCCGCTGCTCCGAGCCGGTGACGATCGCGACGTCGCTGCACAACGACTCGACCGACCTCGCCGCGACCGGGGCGTCGGTCGCGATCGAGCCGCCGGCCGGCGTCGAGCTGGTCGCGGGCGATCCCGAGCAGGAGGTCTCGGGCGGGGTGCTGGATCCCGCGGAGACCTCGGCGCCCCACTCGTGGACGGTGCGGGCGACGAGCGACGGCCCGAAGCACGTACGGATCACCGGGGCCGGCAGCGGCTTCGGCACCGAGCTCCGCCGTGAGGCGGCGGTCACCGTCGATGCCGACTGCTCGCCGCCGGGCACGAGGATCGACGCGGCCCCGACCGACCCGACGAGCGACCCGGTCCCGCGCCTGCGGTTCTCGGGGTCGGGTGGGGCGAGCGGCTTCGAGTGCGCCCTCGACGGCGGCGCCTACGCGCCCTGCGCCGCGCCGTTCGAGCTCCCCGGCCTCGCCGAGGGGGCGCACCGGTTCGCGGTTCGAGCCGTCGACGCCGCCGGCAACCGCGATCCCTCGCCGGCGAGCGCCTCCTTCACGGTCGACCGCAGCGTCCGCGGCGCCGGGCTCCGCGTCGCGTCGAAGCGGCTCGGCGCCGGCGGGAGGCGGGCCGGGGCCGTCCGGGTCCGGATCGGCGAGCCGGGCAGCGCCGTCCTGAGGGCGTCGGCCGAGGCCGGCACCCGCCGGCTGCGGCTGCGCCGGCGCTCGCTCGATCTCACCGGCGGCGGCGCCCGGGTCGCGCTCGCCGTCCCCCGGGGGCAGCGGCGACCGCTGCGGCGGGCACTGCGGCGCGGCACGCTCGTCGCGGTCGCGGTTCGCGCCCGCTTCGTCGACCCGCTCGGCAACGCCGAGGTGCGGACGGCGTCGTTCCGGCTCCGGCCCCGGCCCGCGAGGTAGCGAGAACGTCCTCCCCGGGGACGGGAACGCTGTCTCGTGAGGCCGGCGGACCCCGCCGGGTGGGTCGCGGGGTCGGCTCCCGGGTGCGGTGCGGTCCCTCCGGGGCCGCTGCGATGATCGTGGCCGTGAGCGGCCGCTTTCGCGACAGGGCGCGCGGGCAGGAGGGGATGATCAGCGCCGGGGCGCTGATCCTGATCGGCCTCGCGCTCCTGCTCGGCTACCTGCTCCTGGCGGCGTTCGAGGGCGACAGCGCCCAGTTCGGGAGCGTCGCCGTGCCCGGCGAGGGTCGGGTCGAGCTGCCGGAGGGCGACGTCGACGTCCATTACGCCGAGGGGGCCGATCCCGATTCCGGGGTCGAGCTGATCGCGCCGCCGGATCTCGAGGTGACGGTCACCGGCCCGGACGGGCAGAACGTGCCGGTGAGCTCGCGCGGGGCGGAGCCGGAGTCGACCGACGACGGGATGGCGCGGCTGATCGGCGCCGTGCGGACATCCCGGGAAGGGCTCTACGACGTGGAGGCCGGGAGCGCTCAGGCGACGCAGCGGATCCGGCCGCGGGTGACGTTCGGCCAGGGCCCGTTCGCGGCGGTCGAGCACCGCTTCGACGGCGTCGTCGACGTGCT
>CAZTGN010000345.1:0-2014 GCA_964613275.1 uncultured Conexibacter sp.
CCAGCGCCTCGCCGGCGGCATCGTCGAGCGTCTGGCCGGCGATGGCGAACGATCCGTGCCCGCGCACCTCGGCGAGCAACGTGTGGCCGCCGCTCGCGATCAGCGCGAGGAACGGCGGCTCGAGCGGATCGGGCTCCAGGAACGCGGCGGCGACGTGGCCCTGGAGGTGATCGACGGGGATCAGCGGCTTGCCGGTCGCCGCCGCCAGCGACTTCGCCGAGCTGACGCCGACGAGAAGGGCGCCGATCAGGCCCGGCTTGACGGTCACGGCGACCGCGTCGACCGCGTCGAGGTCGGTGCCGGCGTCCGCGAGGGCGGCGTCGATGACCGGGTTGATCAGCTCGAGGTGCCGGCGCGAGGCGACCTCGGGGACGATCCCCCCGTAGCGGGCATGGAGCCGCGCCTGCGAGGAGACGACGTTGCTGCGTACGCGGCCTCCCTCCAGCACCGCAGCGCAGGTGTCGTCGCAGGACGTCTCGATGGCGAGGATCCGCCGCACCGGCCCTACGGCCCGGAGTCGCCGAGCCACATGATCATCGCGTCCTCGCCGTTGTCGCCGTAGTAGCGGCGGCGGCGGCCGGCGCGGCGAAAGCCGAGCCGCTCGTACATCGTGATGGCGGGATGGTTGGAGACCCGGACCTCGAGCGTGTAGCGCTCGTCGCGGCCGCCCTCGTCGAGCATGCGCTCGATCAACCGCGCGGCGACCCCGCGCCGGCGCAGGTCGGGGTCGACCGCGACGTTCATCAGGTGGAAGACGTCGGCGTAGCGCGAGCAGACGAGATAGCCGACGATCTCGTCGCCCGCGATCGCCGCCAGGCAGACGCCGGACGGCTTCGAGACCTCGAGGACGAACATCGCCAGCGACCACGGCGCCGGGAACGAACGACGCTCGATCGACAGCACCGCCGGCAGGTCGGCGTAGGTGAGCCGGCGGAACCCGATCGCCTCGACGTCGGCGATCGCCGATTCAGCTTCGGTGGTCTCGCTCACGCCAGCGTTCCGCATCAGGTCTTCGCATGTACTTGGGGGTCACCGCGGCCGGAAGGCGGGACTCGCCCCGACCCATCTTGGCGGCCAGCTCGCAGATCCGCGCCGCGGAGAGGCGGTTCGCAGGATCCTCATCAGCGGGGACCACGAACCCGGCAGCCTCGATCTCGGACCTGAATCGTACCGCCCCGTCGCCGCCCGCCGGAGCGCCCGCGAGGCCGCCTCCGAGCGCCCCGGCCAGCTCGGAAGGTCCGCAGACGACCGGCTCGCCGGCGCCGGCGCCGCGGTCGGCGGCGGCGAACACCTCGCCGCGGCGGGCATCGACGACCCCGACCCGGGCGCCGCCCGCCACCGCGCGATCGACGGGAAGCCCGGCGGCCAGCGCCGCCGTCGAGTCGATCCCGACGACCGGGATCCGGCGCGCCTGCGAGAGGGAGCGGGCGGTGCTGACCGCGATCCGCAGTCCGGTGAACGACCCGGGGCCGCGGCCGACCGCGATCGTCGCGATCCGCTCCCAGCCGCCGGCCTCACGCACGGCGGCATCGATCATCCCGAGCAGCGCCCGCGCCGCGGCCGGCCGGCCGTCGGGTCCGGGCCCCGCCCACTCCTCGCTCACGACCGCACCGCGATCGGCGACCGCGACCGCGGTGAAGCCGGTTGCCGTGTCGAAGCCGAGGATCACGACCTGCGGCGCTCGACCGTGATCTCGCGTGCGTCGCCGCCGGCGTGCGCGAGCGTCACCGTGGCCGCCGGCGCCACGCTCGCCGCCGCGGACGCCTCCGGCCACTCGACGAATGCGACCGCATCGGCGGTCAGGTAGTCGTCGAGCAGGCCCGGATCCTCGGCCGCGAGCCCGGCGCCGGCGAGCCGGTGCAGGTCGAGGTGGGAGACCGGGACGTCACCCTCGTAGCGACGCCCGATCGTGAACGTCGGCGAGGTCACCGGCCCGCTCACCCCGAGCGCCCGCGCCGCGCCGCGGACGAACGTCGTCTTGCCGGTGCCGAGGCCGCCCCGGAGGAGGACGACG
>CAZTGN010000346.1:0-2000 GCA_964613275.1 uncultured Conexibacter sp.
GCGTCCTCATTAAGCGGCCTCCCACGCTCGTCAGGGTCGAATTCCCGGTGGCCGCGGGGCGGGCGCCGCTCCGCGTCCCCGTCGGCTCACGGCCCGATGCCGCTTCGCCTCCTGCGTCCTCATTAAGCGGCCTCCCACGCTCGTCAGGGTCGAATTCCCGGTGGCCGCGGGGCGGGCGCCGCTCCGCGTCCCCGTCGGCTCACGGCCCGATGCCGCTTCGCCTCCTGCGTCCTCATTAAGCGGCCTCCCACGCTCGTCAGGGTCGAATTCCCGGTGGCCGCTGGACGGCCGGGGGTCGCTCAGATCCGGAACTCCCGCAGAAGGCGCTTCTCCGTCTCGCCCTCGACGGTGGCGATCACCTCGATGTGGTCCTCGAGCGGCGTCCCGCGGATCTTCGTCGCCAGCAGGTCGTCCACCTGGAAGATCCCGGCCGAGTTGTTCATCCTGATCTCGACCCGGATCGGCCGGTCGCTGCCGCGCTCGATCCTGACGTCGTCGATCGCCGCCGCCGAGAGCGAGTGGATGCCGATGTCGCCGCGCTCGACTGGCAGCCGCGAGCGGCCCTGGGCCATGTCGAGGGCGTCGGCGACCCGAACGACTCCGGCCTCGAGCGTGTAGGGACGACCACGGCGGCGGTGGCCGATGACGCAGTGCAGCGATTCGGAGACGATCACGGTCAGCTCCGGCTCCTCGTAGATCCCCGCGAGCAGCTCGCGCAGCTTCGGCTCGGCGAGGAACAGGCTGTATTCCTCGTGATCGGTCCGGTGGATCGACATCCCGGTGTCGTGCAGCATCGCGCCGGCGGCGACCACCACCTCGGCGTCACGCTCGCCCATGCCGTGGTCGGCCACGAGCGCCGGCTCGATCCCGGCCCGCGAGGCGAGCCGCAGCATCCGCAGCGCGATGTTGGCGACGATCTGGATGTGGACCCAGGAGTGATCCGACATCCCGAGCCGCTCGGAGGCGACCTGCTGCATGTGCCACCACGCCCGCAGCTGCGAGTCGGCGGCCGCGCGCTCGACGAAACGCTCCAGCCGCCTGTTGCCGCGAGTGGGGACTCCGAAGCGGACCGACTCGATCCGCTCGGCAAGCGGATTCGGCTTGGCGTCATCCGATCGGCGGTCGTCGCTCATCGCAGGCAGTCTGGCAGTAGATGGCCCCGGAGCAGTGCTCCGCTTCGCGTCTCTTGCTCCGGGTCGTCGACCGCTACGACCGCGCGTGGCCCACGCCGGCACGGGCGCCTGGGTCACGCCGCATGGCAGCGCGCCTGGATCACGCCGCCGCCAGCGCGAGTGCGACCTTTCGACGACATGCTCGTCGAAAGTGACCACTCGCGGCCGGATCGCATCGCAGCGACTCGCGGCTCGGCGGGCGACCCCCCGAACCGCGACGCCGGGGGAAACCCGCTCAGCCGCAGTTCGGCCAGGGGCTCGAGCCGGCGCGGGACATCAGCAGCGCCGCGCGGTAGTCCTGCTCGCCCTCGGGAGCAGCGGCCGGGTCGCCGCTGCCGCCGACCGAGGCCCATGTCTGGAGGTCGAACTGGTACTTGCCCCGGTAGGTGCCGGAGGGATCGACCGCGGTCGGGTCTCCACCGGACTCGCAGGCCGCGATCGCGTCGAGCGTCGACTGGTCGATGCCGACCGATTCGGGGGTGCCGTAGTCGGGCTTGCGCCGCTCGGCGACGATCTGCTTGCGAAGCTCCGCGGAGCCGTCGGCGAGCGCGTCGCGACCGGCGCCGGCGTGCGCGAGGTTGCGCTCCGGGGCGACGTCGAGGCGGTCGGCCTGCTCGTATAGCTTCGCGTAGCGGACGCGCGCGATGCCGATGCCGAGAGCACGCTCGAGCTGGCTGGCGCGGTCGAGCGCCGGCACGGTGGCGGCCGGCTCGGCCGGACCCGTCGAGGCGTCCGGCGCGGCGCTCGCGATCGCGGCGCCGGCGCCGGCGAGCGCGACGGTCGCGGCGACGGCGAGAGTCGCGAGGACGGCATCGCGACGTGAGCGGT
>CAZTGN010000347.1:0-1967 GCA_964613275.1 uncultured Conexibacter sp.
CCAAGGCGCGGGAGATCCCCGGCTTGAGCGCCGACCTCGCCTACGGCGAGGTCGCGGCGCGGGTGATCGAGGTGCGCTGCCGGGAGCTGGTCGAGCGCTCCGCCGGGGTCCTCGACACCTCCGACATCGAGCGCGTCCACGACATGCGGGTCGCCTCGCGGCGGCTGCGGGCCGCGCTCGAGGTCTTCATGCCGTGCTTTCCGCCGAAGCACGCCAAGGCCGTCCTCGGGGAGGTCAAGGGCCTCGCCGACGCGCTCGGCGAGCGCCGTGACGCCGACGTCGCGATCGCGACGCTCGACTCGTTCGCGGCGGCGATGCCCCATCCCGACCGGCGCGGTATCGCATCGCTGGCCGGCGAGTTCCGGGACGAGCAGCTCGCCGCCAATGCCGACCTGGCCGGTCCAGTCGAGCCGGTTCGGATCGAGGCCTTGCAGAGGTCGGTCCACGAGCTGGCCGCCGCGGCGCGGCTGGCGGCGGGCACCGAGCAGGTGGCGTCGGTCTCGGAGGGCGCGTGAAGGCCCGCAGGGTCAAGAAGCTCGATCCGGCGGGCACGCTGACCGAGAACGCGGCCCGGATCGTCCTCGTCCGGATCGACGAGCTCCGCGGGCTTGCGACCGGCGCGCTCGAGCCGGACGCGTCGGCGACCCAGCACGACATGCGGATCGCCGCCAAGCGGCTCCGCTACGTCCTCGAGGCGACCGGCTTCTGCTTCGGCCGCCCCGCCGGGACCGCCCGGAGCCGCGCCCGGGACCTCCAGGACCTGCTCGGCGAGATCCATGACTGCGACGTGATGCTCCCCCGCGTGATCGACCACCGCCGCTCGCTCCGCCGCGCCGATGCCGATGCGGTCCGCGCCCGCGCCGGCCACGACCCCGACCTCGATCCGAAGCTCGCCGCCCGGGCGCCGCACCGGACCTCCTACCGGGGGCTCGACGTCCTCGAGGTCTTCCTGCGGGCCCGTCGCAGCCTCCTCTTCGACCGCTTCACCGAGCTCTGGGCCGAGACCGAGCAACGCGGGGTCTGGCGCCTGCTGATCCGCGCCGCCGAGCGGGAGATCGCCCGCGCCGAGGAGACGCGTCGCGTCGCCGCCCGCGCCGAGCGCGCGCGTGAGGAGCTCGCCGAGGCGGAGCGAATCCGCCGCGAGGCTTCGGCCCGCGCCGAGCAGGCGGCCGCCGAGCTCGCCGAGGCCGAGGCGGACGCCAGGTAGCTCCCGCTCCCCCCACCCCCACCGGGCGATCCGGACCCTGACGCGCGGCGGATCACCCACCCCGGCCGTCGGAGCAGGGCCTGCTTTCAGAGCCGGGCTCCGCTGTTCCCCCGCGGCCGCCGGCGCTCTACAGTTGCGGAGGTGAGCGAGCTCGAGATCGAACGCGACCGGGTCGCGGCCAACGGCGCGCCGATCGCCCCGGCGGGCACTGACGTGACGGCGGTCCCGGTGACCGGCGAGCGCGTCGACCTCGAGGACTCCTGGCTCTACTTCAACCGCGAGCTCTCGTGGATGGACTTCAACGACCGGGTGCTGCAGCTCGCCGAGGACGCCAGCATCCCGCTGCTCGAGCGGCTCAAGTTCTGCGCCATCTACGAGAGCAACCTGGACGAGTTCTACATGGTCCGGGTGGCCGGGATCCACGACAAGATCGTCGCCTCGCTCAGCGCCGGCAGCGCCGACGCGATCCCGCCGGTCGAGGTCCTGGCCGCGATCCGTGACCGGGCGATCGCCCAGCGCGAGCGGCTGGAGCGCTGCCTGACCGCGGAGCTGCTGCCGGCGACGGCGGCGCAGGGGATCCGGATCCTCAGCTACGCCGACGCGACCGACGCCGAGCTGGCCGAGATCGACGACGTCTTCAACGAGCGCGTCTTCCCGGCGCTGACGCCGCTCGTCTTCGGGGTCGGACGTCCGTTCCCCTACATCTCGAACCTGTCGCTGAGCCTGCTCGTGGCCCTGCGCGACCCGGTCCAGGACACCG
>CAZTGN010000348.1:0-1938 GCA_964613275.1 uncultured Conexibacter sp.
CGGCCTCGCCCGTGCCGCCGGAGGGGTCGCCCCCGCCCGCGCCGCCGGGCTCCGCGGCCGCATCAATGCAGCCGAACGACATGCCCGGGGCCGCAGCGCCGGAACACGCGGCGCCACCCCTGCCGACGGGCGACGCCGCCGAGCCCCTGACGGCCGCCAACGCCGCCCGGCCGTCGACTTCGGCCGACGCCGGCCGGCCTGTGCCGTGGGTCAGCGCAACCCCGCCCGCCCCGCCGGAGCCCACCGCGCCGCCCGCGCGGCCCGATCACGCGGTCGCGCCGATGACCGCGGAGCCCGCGACCCCGTCCGTACCAGCGACGGAGGCAGCACCACCTGCGACGTCAGCCGGCGCATCGCCGCTCGCGCCACCCGAGCCTTCGGCTTGGCCCCCGCCGCAGGATCCTCCATCTCCGTCCCTGTCGCCGCCCAGCGCACCGCCGGCGCATCCGGAGCCCGCGGCTACGCCCGTGCCGTCGGTCAGCGCACCCCCGCCGGCGCCGGTCGGGCCTGCGCTCCCTCCTGCGCCGGTCGAGCCTGCGCTCCCTCCTGCGCCATCCGAGCCTGCGCCCCCTCCTGCGCCATCCGGGCCTGCGCCCGCCTCTGGGCCACCAAGGGCCGCGCCATCGGAGTCGGCACGCCCCCCTGGGCCCCCGCCCGTGCCATCGGAGCCTGCGGCGTCGCCCGCATCATCCGAGCCTGCACCCCCACCGGCGCCACCCGGGGCTGAGCCCTACGAGCCCGTAGCCCCACCGGCGTCTCCGAGCAGCGTGGCCCCGCCCGTGCAGCCGGCGCCCGCGGTCCGGCCCCGGGCACCGGAACTCGCAACCCCGGCCGTGGTCTCAGACCCCGGGTCACCACCCGTGCCGGTCGACCCACCCATCGTGACCGCTCCCGCGGCCCCGCCGGCGCCGCCGACCCCGAGGACGCCGTCGAGACGACGCCTCGGTGACGTCGTCGTCGTGCTCGGCTTCGCCGAGCGCGGCATCGTCGAGGCGATGGTGGCGCTGGCGCGCGACGCCGGCGAGCCGATCGGCCAGGCGCTCGTCGACGGCGGCGTCATCGACTCCCGCCAGCTCGCCGAGGCGCTGGCCGCCCGAAACGGCCTCGAGTACGTCGACCTGAACAGCTTCGAGGTCGACCACGGCGCCGCCAACCTGATCAGCAGCGAGGATGCGCGCCGCTACCGGGCGATGCCGATCGCGTTCGTCGACGAGGGGACGCTGCTCGTGGCCACGGCCGACCCCGCCAACCTGCTCGGCCTCGACAGCATCACGATCGCGACCGAGCGCAAGGTCCGCCCGGTCGTCACCTCTCCCGAGGATCTCGAGGCGCTCGTGAACCAGCTCTCACGGCTGATCGAGTCGGTTCACGAGGTCGACGCCGAGGCCGAGGAGGAGGAAGAGGCCCGGCCGGAGCCGGAGCTTCGCGAATCGGCGGACGAGGCCCCGGTGATCAAGCTCGTCCACACCGTGATCGCCGACGCTGTCAGCCGCGGCGCCTCCGACATCCATCTCGATCCGACCGGTGGCGACCTTCGCGTCCGCTTTCGCGTCGATGGCGTGATGATCGACTCGGCCACCGTTCCTCGCCGGCTCGCCACCGGCCTGATCTCGCGGGTCAAGATCATGGCCGACCTCGACATCGCCGAACGGCGCCGGCCCCAGGACGGGCGGATCGGGGTCACCGTCGACGGCCGGTTCGTGGACATCCGGGTGGCGACGCTGCCGATCATGAGGGGTGAGTCGGCCGTGCTGCGAATCCTCGACCAGCAGCGCGTGATCATCAAGCTCGACGATCTCGGCATGCGGCCCGACGATCGCGCGGCCCTCGAGCATTCGGTGACCCGCAGCCATGGTGCGGTCCTGGTCACCGGCCCGACCGGCTCGGGCAAGACCACGACCCTCTACGCGGCTCTCGGCACGATCAACACGCCCGACC
>CAZTGN010000349.1:0-1919 GCA_964613275.1 uncultured Conexibacter sp.
CGCCCTCCCCGGGCAGCGATCCGCGGCGGTGGATGTGGCCGAAGATCACGTGATCGGCGTCGATCCCGAGCCGGTCGACGACGACGTGCATCGCCGCCACCCCGGAGCGGCCGATCTCGGCCGTCGAGAGGTCGCGGTTGAAGCGCCCGAGCCCGGCCTGCTCGAGGCCGCGCAGCGTCGCCGGGATCAGCGCGGAGCCGAGCAGCTTGCCCCGCAGGGTTCGTGCCTGCCCGGAGGCGCCGCCGATCGTCTGCCAGATCCGCAGCGCCCGCGAGCGTCCCTCCTCGTCGCTGCCGAGCACGCGCCCGCCCTGGGCGAGGCTGAAGATCAGGTCGTAGACGGGGGCGTGGACCTGCTCGTAGTCGTGCGGCGTCCGGCGGCGGCCGGTCGGGGTGCCGCCGAGGCGGTCGACGGCGGCAACCGAGAGGCGTTCGATCGTCGGCAGGGTGGCGTGGCTGTCGAGGTAGTGGCCGTGGGTGGCGTAGATGTCGTCGCGGACCCAGAAGCCCGGATAGCGGACCTCGAGCCGGGCCTCGCCGAGCCGGTCGGCGAGCGCGCGGACCGCCGGATGCGGCTCGACGACGAGCTCGGCGTCGGCGGCGCGGCCGCGCTC
The DNA here is from genome assembly GCA_964613275.1 of uncultured Conexibacter sp. GTDB lineage: Bacteria > Actinomycetota > Thermoleophilia > Solirubrobacterales > 70-9 > RHKX01. The sequence continues at coordinate 614 of CAZTGN010000349.1, forward strand.
GCCGCGGGCGCGCTCGAACCAGGAGCCGAGCAGGCGGTGGTCGTGGTTGCCGGGGACGAGGACCACGGTTCCCCGCCCGAGCACGGCGCCGAGCTCGGAGAACAGCGGCCGCGCGGCAGCGAGCGACTCGTCCAGCGGTCCGTCGCGAAGCTCGACGATGTCGCCGAGGAGGACGACCCGATCGACCCCGGCCGCCGCGACCGCCTCGATCAGGCGCGAGCGCAGCGCCGGCCGGCGCAGCACGTCGCTGCCCGAGCGGGCGCCGAGGTGGAGGTCGGAGATCAGGGCGGTCGTCGCCACCGGACAATCCTCGCAACTCCGAGCGCCCCGGGCGGCTCCTGATCGTGGGCCGACGTCGCCCGGCGCGGCGGATAGACTCGACCGCGGGCATGGAGCTCGTGGCGCCGGCGGGCGCGATCCTCCACCGCGGCCGCCGCACCGGTCGCGGCCGAGCGACCGCCGGGCGCGGATCCGATCGGGCGGACCGCTCGGGCCGCCGCCGGGCGCCTGCCCGCGCGGGACGATGACCGGCTCCGGGCTCAGCGTCGCTGTGACCGGCCCGACCGGGGACATCGGCGTAGCGGCGCTGCGGGCGCTCGACGCCTCGCCGGCGGTCGGGAGGATCGTCGGCATGGCGCGGCGGCCGTTCGACCCGGCCGCCCAAGGCCTCTCCGCGAAGGTCGGCTACCGGCGCGGCGACGTCCTCGACCGCGCCTCGGTCGACGCGCTCGTCGACGGGGCCGACGTCGTCGTCCACCTCGCCTTCGTCGTCGTCGGCGATCCCGACGAGGCGCAGCGGATCAACACCGAGGGCAGCCGCAACGTCTTCGCGGCGACCGTCGCGGCCGGGGTCGACCGGCTCGTCTACACGTCCTCGGTCGCCGCCTACGGCTTCCACGCCGACAACCCGCAGCCCTTGACCGAGGAGGTGCCGCCGCGGGCGACCGAGAGCTTCTACTACTCGGCGCACAAGGCGGCGCTCGAGGGCGTTCTCGACGACTGCATCGCCGGCAGCGTCACCGAGGCCTGGGTCTTCCGGCCCTGCATCGTCGCCGGCCCCGGCGCGCTGACCCTGATCGAGACGACCGTGCGGATGCTCCCCCTCTACGGGCAGCTCCGGCTCATCCGCCGGGCGCTCGACCGCGTCCCGCTGCTCGGCCCGGTCCTGCCGGATCCGGGGATGGAGTTCCAGCTCGTCCACACCGACGACGTCGCCGACGCGTTGCGGGCGGCGGTCGAGGGGGCCGGCCCGCCCGGCCGCTACAACCTCGCCGGCCCGGGGACGATCACCGTCGGCCGGATGGCT
>CAZTGN010000350.1:0-1909 GCA_964613275.1 uncultured Conexibacter sp.
GATCCGCAGGGGTCGGCGCCCGGGAGACGGGGCGACGGCGCCCTCGACCGTCCACCCGGCGGGCCTCAGAACCAGCGGGCGCGGCGACTCGCGCCGAACTCGGCCTTCTCGGCGACGAGCGCGGCGGAGGGAGCCTGCAGGGTTCCGGTCGGCTTCGGGCCCGAGAGGAAGTCGACGTCGATCCGGCCGACGCGGCCGCCTCCGAACTCGATGTAGCAGGAGCCGAGCCCGTCGTAGTAGCCGTCGCCGGTCTCGCCCCGCAGCGCGGCGACGAGCGTCGCCGCGATCGAGCGCGCGGCGCCCTCGGCGAAGACGCCGGCCTTGGGCACCCCGACGGTGGCCACGTCGCCGCAGGCATAGACGTTCTCGTACCGCGTCCGCAGCGTCCGCGAATCGACCGGGACGTAGCCCTCCTCGGTCATGCCGGCGTCGCGGACGACGTCCGGCGCCCGGTGCCTCGGCACCGCGAGCAGCAGGTCGCAGGGGAGCTCGGAGCCGTCGTCGAGCGCGATCGCGTCGTCGCCGGCCGAGGCGAGGCGGCGCCCCGGCAGGAACCGGATGTCGCGCTCGGCGAACGCCGCGATCAACGCGTCCGAGGTGGCGGGCGACGGCGGCACCGGCGTCGGCAGGGGCAGGACGAGGGTGATCCCGCAGCGGTCGCGGACGCCGCGCTCGACGAGGTGGTCGTGGAGCAGGAGGCACGCCTCGCTCGGCGCCGGCGGGCACTTGAACGGGGCGTCGCAGACCCCGATCACGGCTTGGCCCTGCTCGAAGCCGGGGATGACGCCGGCGAGGTGCTCGGCGCCGGGCACCGAGTAGTACTCGTTCGCGCCGAGGACGACGCCGGGGGTCGACTCGACGTCGTAGTCGGCGCCGAGGGCGACGACGAGGTGCTCGGCCTCGTGGTCGCCGGCGTCGGTCGTCACCCGACGTCGCTCGGGATCGATGGCGGTGATCGTCTCACGCCGGAAGCTGACGCCGGGCTTGTCGATCTCGGCGTAGCGCAGGCGCACCGACTCGGGGCTCGCCCGCCCGAACATCACGTCGAGCTTGGAGTAGCCGAACACGAACGTCTCCGCTTCGTCGATCAGGGTGACGCCGGCGTCGGCGCCGAGCTCGGCGGAGAGGATCGTCGCCAGCTCGAGCCCGCCGAAGCCGGCGCCGAGGATGAGCACCCGCGACTGCACCGGCCGAACCTACCGCTCCCGCGCCCCGGGCGCATCCCCCGAGGACGGGCGCCGGCGTCAGAGCCGGCCGCCGCGCGCGATCTTCCTGAAGACCCGGGCGCTCGGCCGCTCCTGGCGGCGCAGGGTCTCCGGATCGTAGGAGAAGAACCCGAAGCGCGGGTAGTAGCCCGACGACCACTCGAAGTTGTCGACCAGCGTCCAGGCCAGATAGCCCCGGGCGTCGACGACGCCGGCCCTGATCGCGGCGGCGAGCGCGGCGAGGTGGCTGCGCAGGTAGGCGGCGCGTTCGTCGTCGTCGGCGTCGGCGATGCCGTTCTCGGTCACGTAGACCGGCAGCTCGTAGCTGCCCGCCGTCGCGAGCACGCGGCGGAACCCCTGCGGGTAGATCTCCCAGCCGAACTCGGTGCAGGTGGTCGGGCACGGCGGCGCGCCCGGGTTGTGGGGTGTGGAGTAGGAGTTGGTCGCGATGAAGTCGTAGAGCGGGATCCGGTCCGAGACGGGCGCGCCGAGCCCGGTCACGCGGCTGCGGAAGTAGTAGTTGAGGCCGACGAAGTCGGCGCCGCGCAGCTCCGGCCGGCGCTCTCCCGGCTCGATCTCGCCGTCGATGTCGGCATCCTCGATCCCCCTGACGGCGGCGTTGAGGAAGAGCCGGGTGAAGAGGTAGTCGGCGTGCTCGGCGGCCTCGACGTCGGTCGCCGACCCCGGGGCCGACGGCGTGACCC
>CAZTGN010000351.1:0-1885 GCA_964613275.1 uncultured Conexibacter sp.
AGCGCCTCGATCACGTCGCCGGCCCAGCTCGCGGGGGCACAGCTCAGGGTCGAGCCCGGCTCGGTGCCGCCGCTGATCTGCGGTGCGGCGGTCGCGGCCGGCCGCTTGAGGATGACCGGCAGGTTGGGGCGGCTGACCGCCGTCCCCGACGTGTCGAGGTTGGCGCCGCCGGTGCCGTCGAGGTCGGCGAAGGCGATGCCGTCGGAGTACCAGTTCGGCCAGTAGATGCGCCGGCTGTCGGGGTCGATCGCGACGCCGTGCACACCCCTGGTCCGGGCGCCGGTCGTGTTCAGGGTGGAGAGGCCGGTGCCGTCGAGGCTCGCGAGCTGGATCAGGTGCTTCTGGCCGAAGTCGGACCAGTAGATCCTCCTCGTGGCGGGGTCGATCGCGGTGCCCTCGGGACCGGAGCCGAGCGGGCCGATCTCGACCAGGTCGCCGTCGCCGCTGCCGTCGAGGTCGAGGTCGAGGTAGGAGATCGTCGTCCCGGCGGCGTCGGCGAAGTTCGACCAGTAGAGGCGGTCGGTGAGCGGGTCGATCATCATCCCCCGCGGCTCGTCGACCGTCGCGGTCGCGATCGCGAAGTCGCCGCCGACGGCGCCGCCGGCGCCGTCGAGCTCGGCCCAGGAGATCGAGTCGGCGGCGTGGTTGGGCCAATAGAGCGTGCCGTAGGGGCCGGCCGTCGGGTCGATCGCGAGGCCGTGCGGCGCGTCGATCGTCGCCCCGGCGATCGCGAGGTCGCCGCCGCCGGTGCCGTCGAGGCGTGCGTAGGAGATCGTCCTGCCCGTGTCGCCGCCCCAGTTGGCCCAGTAGATGAGCCCGCGGGAGGGATCGACGGCCAGGCCCATCGGGCCGTCGATCGTCGCCCCGGTAGTGTCGACGGCGCCGCCGCCACCGTCACCGTTGAGGTCGGCCCAGGCGATCGAGTCGGTCTCGTAGTTCGACCAGTAGATCCGGTCGCCGGCGTGAGCGGTCGCCGGTAGCGCGAGCAGAACGAGCAGGAGGGCGGCGCCGGTGCCGAGCAGGCGGCGCCGGTGCCGGGGCCTGGCTTCCGTTCTCATGGCTCTCGGGTTGTCACCGCGTCCCATCCGCATCCCCCAACCATCCGTGGCCTGCTCGCGACCGGACGCCGCAAACGACTCCGCGAAGCCTAGCCGCAAACCGCCGCCGACCGATCCGGTGGCGCCCCAACCGGGCCGCGCGTCCCACCGGGTTGCCCCGGAAGGGGTCCCCTCGGCTCGAATCAGCGTCTACCCTGAAGGGCGGGAGATGGCATCAGGGGACTCGCATCGGGCGCCGAGGAACGTACCGACCTGGCTCGGGAACGTCGTCGGGGCGGGTGACAGCTACGCGGCGCAGGTCCGCCGCCAGTCCCTCCGCAAGGCGGCGCTCATCCTGGCGGCGATCGTCGCCTTCGTCGCGGTCGCGGTCGCGGGTTATGCGATCGGGACGGCGCAGGGGGACGACGCCGGCGCCGCCCGCGAGGCGGGGACGATCGCGGGCGAGGCGCGGGGAACCGCGGTGGGCGCTCTCGACGGCTACGCGAGGGCGTTCAGGTCCGCTCGCGGGCGCGCCTACGACGCCGCCTATGACGACGCGTTCAGGGCTGCCTACCTCGACGAGTTCGAGCGGGCCGATCTGGCCGCCCCCCGGCAGGTGACGGTGAGCGGGCCGTGAGCTTCCCCGCCGCCAACGATGCGACCGGGACGATCCGCCGGCGGCTGCCGTGGAGGCTCGACCGTCGCGTCGGCCTCGCCGCCCTCGCGTGCTGTCTCGCCGCCGTGATCGGCATCGCCGCCTACCTGCTCGGGAAGTTCGACGGCGTCGATCCCTCGCAGGCCGAGACGATCGAGCGGCAGGCGTTCCGGACCTCGCTCGACCAGGCGCG
>CAZTGN010000352.1:0-1865 GCA_964613275.1 uncultured Conexibacter sp.
AGCGGCCGGGCAGTAGCCGCAAGCGGCCGGGCAGTAGCCGCAAGCGGCCGGGCAGTAGCCGCAAGCGGCCGGGCAGGCCGTCGAGCGGCCGGACGGGCGCCGCGATCAGCCGGGCAGGCCGTCGAGCGGCCCGGCGGGCGCCGCAAGCGGCCCGGCAGGCGTCGCAGCCGCATACGCTTGGGGGGTGGGATGGAGGCCGCTAGCCACCTGCATCGCCGCGATCGCGCTCGTGGCGCCGGCGGCGGCGCCGGCCGCGCAGCCGCGCCTGGTGCCCGCTCCGCGCGTCGACTTCCTGACGAAGCGGCTCTACGACATCGGGGTCGCCGACCCCGACCGTGACGGCCGCCAGGACATCTTCACGACCAACCACAAGTTCCGCTCGGTGTTCCTGCGCAACCGCGGCGGCCGGTTCCGGAACGCGATCAACGAGGTCGGCCTCGGCCCCGACAGCCGCTTCCCCGGCCTCGACCTGATGCGGCCGCCCGCCGACACCTCCGCTCCCGGCGTCTACGTCTGGCCCAGCGACGAGCCCGGGGACGCGGGCAGGCTCCACCTTGCATCGACCGGCATCCCCGTCAGCGGCAGGGTCCGGCTGATGACGCGGAAGCTGGCGATCCGCTCGCAGCGGTCGGCGTCGGCGGCGCTTGGCCGCGACGAGAACAACCGCCCCTACGTCGACTTCACGATCGCACCCGGCGGCGAGGTCACCTTCGCCTCCAACGGGCTCTCCGACCTGCCGATCCAGTTCGAGTTCGACGAGTCGGGGCCGGGCGCCGTCAGCAGCGGCGAGATCCGCGTCGGGGCGGAGGGGGTCTCGCCCGAGTCGCCGCTGTTTCAGATCATGCTCCGCGATCGCCACGGGATCGCCTTCGCCGACGTCGCCGGGAGCCGCGACCAGGACGCATTCGTCGTCACCGGGGGGCTCGGGGGCGGGATCGCTTCGCCGCTGTTTCTCGGCGCCGTCCGTGACCTGCTCCTCGTCGCCGGCGACGGCCCCGGCGGGGGCTACGGGGACGAGATCGTCGCCAGCGGCATCGTCAAGGGGAGGTGCCGGGGGCGGTCGGCCTCCTACGCGGATGCCGACGGTCGCGGCAACCTCGATCTGCTGACCACCTGCGAGGGGGCTCCACCGCAGATGTACGCGCAGACGATGCGGGGCGGCTTCATCGGGGTCGTGGGACCGCCGGTCGTCGGCAGGACCTACCGCTGGGCGCCCCTCGGCGGCGGGCGCCCGACCCTGCTCGTATCGACGCGGCGCGGGCTCGAGTCGTGGCAGCTGAACCGCGGCGGCTGGGATCGGATCGCGACGCTCCGCTCCGTCCGCGAGGTCGAGCAGATCGCGCTCGGCGACTTCGACAACTCGGGAACGCTCGACGCCCTCGCCAGCGGGGCTCACGGCCTCAGCCTGCTCGTCAACCGCCGCGGGCGCCTGCGGCCGGCCCGATCACGGCTCGGGCTGCCCGGCGATGCCGCCGCGGCCTCGTTCGTCGACTACGACAACGACGGCCGCCTCGACGTCAGCCTCGCGCCGCAGGGGATCTACCGCTGGGACCGCCGCCGCGACCGCTTCCGCCGCACCGGTGCGCTGACGATGCGCCGCACCGGCTACGCGATCGTCCAGTGGATGGACTACGACAACGACGGTCGCCGCGACCCGCTCATCGCCGCCTCGGCCCGCGAGTTCTCGCCGAGCGCCCACGTGATCCGCAAGCGCAACGTGACGCGGGCCGGGCACTGGCTCGAGGTCGACCTCGCCGGGCCGTCGCGGAACCGCGAGGCGATCGGAGCCAGCGTCCGGGCGAGGCTGCGCGGCGGCCGGACGCTGACGCAGTGGGTCGGGCAGAACGACGACGCCCGCCACTCGC
>CAZTGN010000353.1:0-1860 GCA_964613275.1 uncultured Conexibacter sp.
GGGTCGGCGTCTCCAACCTCGTGCGTGCCGGCGGCGGCGGGCCCGCCCCTCCGGATCCGACGACGGCGGGAACGGGTCCCGTGCAGCTCGCCCTCGAATAGGCCCGCCCCGGCGCTCGACGGGGACCGCGGCGCTGCCGCCCGTCGCGGACCCGTCACGGCGCTCGGCGAGGTGCGAAGATGTGCCGATGAGCCCGGACCGGCTGACCGGCCTCGACACGTCGTTCCTGCATCTCGAGCGCGACGGCGCCCACATGCACGTCGCGGCGACGATGATCTTCGACGGGCCGGCTCCGGACTTCGAGGAGTTCAAGGAGCACCTGCGCTCCCGCCTCCACCTCGTGCCGCGGTTCCGGCAGAAGCTGCGGTTCGTGCCGCTCGATCAGGGTCGCCCCGTCTGGGTCGACGACCCCCACCTCAACCTCGACTACCACGTCCGCCACACCGCCCTGCCCGCACCGGGCAGCGAGGAGCAGCTCCGCACGTTCGCCGCCCGCGCCTTCTCCCAGGAGCTCGACCGCTCGCGGCCGCTCTGGGAGATGTGGGTCGTCGACGGGCTCGGCGACGATCGCTTCGCGATCGTCAGCAAGAGCCACCACTGCCTGGTCGACGGCGTCTCCGGGGTTGACATAACCACGGTCCTCTTCGACGCCGAGCCCGAGCCGGCCGCGCCCGACGACCCGCCGGAGTGGATCCCCCGTCCGGAGCCGAGCTCGCTCCAGATCCTCGGCTCGGCGCTCACCGAGCGCCTGACGCAGCCGGCCGAGATCGTCCGCGGCGTCCGCGCGGTGGTCAGGCGGCCCCTGCAGGCCCTCGCCGCCGTCCGCGACGCGCTCGGCGCCACCGGTGCGATCGCCGGCAAGGGACTCGCGGCGCCGGATTCCCCGCTCAACGTCGAGATCGGCCCATATCGCCGCTTCGCCTGGGTTCGCGCCGACCTCGCCGACCTGCGCCGGATCAAGGACGTCTACGGCGGGACCGTCAACGACGTCGTCCTCACCGTCGTCGCCGGCGCGATCGGCCGGCACCTGCGCGGGCGCGGGCACGACGCCGACGAGCTCGTCCTCAAGGCGATGGTGCCGGTGAGCATCCGCACCACCGCGCAGCAGGGTGCGCTCGGCAACCAGGTGACGGCGATGATGGCACCGCTTCCGGTCTGGTGCGAGGACCCGATCGAGCGGCTCGGAGTCGTCCGCCGCTCGATGGGCAACCTGAAGCGGTCGAAGCAGGCCGTCGGCGCCAACCTGCTTGCCGAGATGACCGACTTCGCGCCGCCGACCGTCGTCTCGCAGGCGGCCCGCCTGCAGTCGCGCCAGCGCTTCTTCAACCTGGTCGTCACCAACGTGCCCGGCCCGCAGTTCCCGCTCTACGTGCTCGGCCGCAGGCTCCGCGACATCTTCCCGATGGTGCCGCTCGCGAAGCGGCAGGCGGTCTGCGTCGGGATCATGAGCTACGACGGCGGCATCAACTTCGGGCTGGTCGGCGACTACGAGGGGATGCCGGGCCTCGCCACCCTCGCCGACGATCTCAACGACGAGCTCGAGAACCTGGCCGCGCTCGCGCCGCGGACCGCCGGAAACGGAGCCGCCCCGAGCGAGCGGGCAGGGGCCGCGACCCGCTCCTGAGATCAGGCGCTCAGGCGCCCTCCGGCTCGGCGCGCGAGCCCCGCATCCGCAGGCCGAGCAGCGGATAGACGGCGGTCGACAGGACGGCGGCTCCGACCAGCGCCGCCGAGGTCGTCGCCCGCATGTGGCCCTCGGCTACGGCGATCGTCGTGATCGCGACGACCAGCGGCAGCTCGGTCGCGCTGAAGAAGGCCAGCGCCGCGCGGTCGCGGCGTCCGAGCGCTTCGCGATACAGC
>CAZTGN010000354.1:0-1857 GCA_964613275.1 uncultured Conexibacter sp.
GCCAGCTCGTCCGCGAGGTCGCCACGGCGACCAACGACGTCGCCGGCGACGGGACCACGACGGCGACGCTGCTCGCGCAGACGATCGTCCGCTCGGGCCTCAAGAACGTCGCCGCCGGGGCGAACCCGCTGGCGCTCCGCAAGGGGATCGAGTCGGCCGTCAACCAGGTCGTCGAGAACCTGCGCGAGAAGCAGTCGAAGGAGGTCGGGGGCAAGGAGCAGATCGCCCGCGTCGCCTCGATCTCGGCCGCTGACGACGAGATCGGCGACATCATCGCCGACGCGATCGAGAAGGTCGGCAAGGACGGCGTCGTCAACGTCGAGGAGGGCCAGACCTTCGGGATGGAGCTCGAGTTCACGGAGGGGATGCAGTTCGACAAGGGCTACATCTCGCCGTACATGGTCACCGACCAGGACCGCATGGAGGCGGTGCTCGAGGACCCCTACATCCTGATCGCCAACCAGAAGATCGGCTCGGTGCGCGACATCCTGCCGATCCTCGAGCAGACGATGCAGGGCGGCAAGCCGCTCGTCATCGTCGCCGAGGACGTCGAGGGCGAGTCGCTGGCGACGCTGGTCGTCAACAAGCTCCGCGGCACCTTCACCGGCGTCGCGGTCAAGGCGCCCGGCTTCGGCGATCGCCGCAAGCGGATGCTCGAGGACATCGCGATCCTCTCGGGCGGCGAGGTGATCACCGAGGAGATGGGGCTGAAGCTGGAGAACACCCAGCTCAGCCAGCTCGGCAAGGCCCGCCGCGTCGTCGTCAGCAAGGACACGACGACGATCATCGACGGCGCCGGCGAGAAGGCCCAGATCGAGGGCCGGATCAACCAGATCCGCTCCGAGATCGAGAACACCGACTCCGACTTCGATCGGGAGAAGCTCCAGGAGCGTCTCGCGAAGCTGGCGGGCGGTGTCGCGGTCGTCAAGGTCGGCGCTGCCACCGAGACCGAGATGAAGGAGAAGAAGCACCGCGTCGAGGACGCGCTGCAGGCCACCCGGGCCGCCCTCGAGGAGGGCATCGTCCCCGGCGGCGGCGTCGCTCTCCTCAACGCCCAGGACTCGGTCGACGTCAAGGAGCTCGACTCCGACGAGGCGACCGGCGCGGAGATCATCCGCCGGGCGCTCGAGGAGCCGCTCCGTCAGATCGCCGAGAACTCGGGATTCGAGGGCTCGGTCGTCGTCAACAAGGTGCGCGACATGAAGGCCGGAGAGGGCCTCAACGCGAGCTCCGGCGACTACGGCGACCTGATCAAGGACGGCGTCATCGACCCGACGATGGTCACGCGTTCGGCGCTGCAGAACGCGGCTTCGATCGCCAAGAACATCCTCACCACCGAGTGCATCGTGGCCGAGCCGCCGGAGGAGCCGGCGGCGGGCGGCATGCCCGGCGGCATGCCCGACATGGGCGGGATGATGTAGCGAGTCCTTCGGGACTCCGCGCGGCCGGCTCGCCGGCCGCACCGCTTACGAGAAGGGCCCGGGAGCGATCCCGGGCCCTTCTTCGATCCCGAGCCGATCCGCCCCGCTGGAGCCTCGCCCCCGGTTCTGCCGGCGCGGCGTGCGAGGATGGGGTCGGTGCCGGGGCCGCCGATCCCGCTCAGCGACGAGGACAGGGCGATCCTCGCGCTCGAATGCGCGGCGATCGCCGGCCACACCTGCAAGGTGGTCGCGCTCGGCGGCGCGGGCGTCGGGGTCGAGGAGCTGCGCGAGGCGATCGGCTCGCGCCTGCCGGCGACGCCCGAGCTGACCCGCAAGCTCGGAGGCACGCCCGAGCGGCCCGCCGAGCTCGAGGCCGCCGGCTTCGACGTCGCCGACCACGTACGCCCGAGCCCGCTCGGGCCGGCCTCCGATCGGG
>CAZTGN010000355.1:0-1849 GCA_964613275.1 uncultured Conexibacter sp.
CGATTCGACCGCCTACCGGCTGATCGATCAGATCGCCTCCGAGCCCGAGCTTCAGAGGTTGTCCCGACTCTCGTAGAACTTTGAACGGCGGTCCTCCCGCCTCGTCCGCCCCCGCTGGGAGCGTGACGAGCGCCAAACAAGTCCACGAGGACAGGAGGAACCGCCATGAAGAAGGTAGCGGCGACGAAGGTCGCCACCACGAGCGAGCTCCCTGAGAACCCGCTCCCACCGCAGATCCAGGAGGCGCTCGGCGAGCTCGTTGGAGCAGCGAAGGAGGGCCTGCTCGCGCTCAGCGTCGGCGTCGGGCTCTCGGTCGTTCACGAGTTGATGGAGGCCGAGGTCGACGAGGTGGTCGGCCCGAAGGGCCGACACGACGACACGCGAACCGCAACCCGCCACGGCCACGAGTCGGGCTCGATGACGCTCGGCGCCCGCCGGGTTGCGATCAAGCGCCCTCGAGTGCGGAGCGCTGACGGCGAGCGCGAGTTGCCGCTCGCCACCTACAGCCACTTCGCCGATCGCGACCCGCTGACCCGCGCGGTGATGGACCGGATGCTCGCCGGCGTTTCGAGCCGGCGCTTTGCCACCGTCGGCGAGCAGGTCGGATCGGAGGTCGCCGAGGGTGCGAGCTCGACCTCGAAGTCGGCGGTCAGTCGTGAGTTCGTCGAACACACCCGGACCGCGCTCGGCGAGCTGATGAGTCGTCGCCTCGACGACGTCCGCCTCGCAGCGTTGATGCTCGACGGCCTCGACGTCGCCGGCAGATGCCACGTGGTCGCGCTTGGGATCACGACCGAGGGGGTGAAGGTCCCGCTCGGGCTCTGGGAGGGCTCGACCGAGAACGCGACCCTTGCCGCCGCCCTGCTCTCCGATCTCGTCGATCGCGGCCTCGACCCCGAGCAAGGGATCTTGTTCGTGATCGACGGCTCGAAGGCGCTGCGCAAGGCGATCGCTGAGGTCTTCGGGGCGCGGGCGCCGGTCCAGCGCTGCCAGCGCCACAAGGAGCGAAACGTGCTCGAGCAGCTCCCCGAGCGTGAGCGCCCGCTCTTGCGAGGGAAGCTGCGGGCGGCTTGGGCGCTGAAGGATCACGCGCTCGCCCGCTCGCGGCTCGAGCTGATCGCCGCCGAGCTCGACGGGAGCTGGCCCGATGCCGCTCGCTCGCTGCGCGAGGGGCTCACCGAGACCCTGACCCTGATCCGGCTCGGGATCTCGGGGCTGCTCGCGAAGACGCTCGCCTCGACCAACCCATGCGAGTCGATGATCGAGATCGTCCGCTACACCCAGCGCAACGTCAAGAGCTGGAGATCGGGCGACATGCGGCTGCGCTGGTCGGCCGCCGGGATGCTCGAGGCCGAGCGACAGTTCAGAAAGATCATCGGCTACCGCGACCTCGCCAAGCTGGCCGTCGCGGTCGAGCGCGAGGTGACCGCGGCCGCGGTCACCTCAAACGCAACCGAGGAGGTGATCGCCGAGGCCGTTACGGTGTGATCGTCAAGTCAGGATCGTCGTCGAAGTTCCACGACGATCGGGACATCCTCTCTCGCAGAGATAGGCCGCAAGATCGGCGAGAGCAACCTCCTTCCTGTTGGCATAGAAGAAATTGGCGCCCGTCCGCTTGGCGATCTCCGCGAACACGCCAGATGACTGGAAAGCCAAGCGCTCCTGGATGAAGTAGTAGCGCTGCTTCGACGCGTCGAATTCGTCGGACGTGCCGTGCATGAGCTTCTTCCGCTTGGGTCGCGTCTTGTACGGCTTCGCCGCAGGCGGGGTCAGGTCCGTGACAGCTGGATCGCAGATCGTGAGCCAAGCCTTCGCCAAGTTCAGAACGGCGTAGTAGGCGAGCGCTCGG
>CAZTGN010000356.1:0-1823 GCA_964613275.1 uncultured Conexibacter sp.
TCGATGACCTCGATGCGGAAGAGCGACGTGTTGGGGTCCTCGTCGGGGCCGAGGACGACCCAGCCGAGCATCCCGGCCAGCGCCAGGAAGACGACCGCGGGGAGGAGCCGGCGCGTCGCCGCCGCCCACCGATGAGCTTCGCCTGCCACCGGAGCCATGGCGGACATGATGAGTGATGAGGCAGACCCCAGATGAGTTCGCTTCGCGACATCCCCTTCCCAGCGGTGGCCGATGACGCCGCCGGCGAGTCCGCCGACCGCGGCGCTGCCGAGGATCGCGGGTGGGAACAGGCTCCCGACCGCGCCGACCACGATGCCGGTCCGGGCACCGTGCTGGGTCGGCTTCTCGGTCGCTTGCAGGCCGGAATCGGAAAGCGGTCGTCCGGATTGCTAGCTTGGGCTCGCCGCGATGCTCGCACTCGGGATCTTCGCAGCGGTGCTCGCCGCCTATGAGCTGGCCGCGACGCGTCTCGGGCGGCTCGGCGTCTCGGGCCCGATGGTGTTCGTCGCGGCCGGGGCGCTCGTCACGCTGACCGGGGCGCTCGAGCCGCTGTCGGGGGGCGAGCCCGCCGGGGTGCTGCTGCCGCTCGCCGAGATCGCCCTGGCGCTCGTCCTCTTCGCCGATGCTTCGCGCGTCAACCTGAGCTGGCTGCGGCGCGACTACAGCGTGCCGCTGCGGCTGCTCGGGCCCGGGATGCTGATGACGATCGGGCTCGGGACGCTGCTCGGCTCGTTGCTGCTCGGCGAGCTCGACGGCTGGGAGTGCGCGGCGCTGGCGGCGATCCTGGCACCGACCGACGCCGCCCTCGGGGCGGCCGTGGTCGAGGACGAGCGCGTGCCCCGGCCGGTCCGCCAGGCGCTCAGCGTCGAGGCCGGCCTCAACGACGGCCTCGCCGTTCCGTTCCTGCTCCTGTTCGTCGCCGGTGCGACGGTGAGCGAGGGCTTCGAGCCCGGCTCCTACTTCGCCTCGGTGGCGCTCGAGAAGATCGGCATCGGCGTCCTCGTGGGCGTCGCGGTCGGCGTGATCGCCGCCGAGCTCGCGTGGCGCGGCCGGCGTGCGGGGTGGGCGAGCGGCGTCTCCGAGCAGCTCGCGATGGCCGCTGCGGCCGTGGCGCTCTTCGTCTTCACCGAGGAGCTCGGCGGCAGCGGCCTCATCGCTGCTTACGTGAGCGGCCTCGTCGTGGGCTGGCGACTCGGACGCGATAGCGCTCCTGCGGTCGGGTTCGTCGACGAGGAGGGGACGGTAGTGGGCGCCTTCGTCTTCTTCGCGCTCGGCCTCGTCGCGATCGAGCTGCTCGACGTCATCACCTTGGCGATCGTCGCTTACGCGCTGCTCAGCCTCACGGTGATCCGGATGCTTCCGGTCGCGATCGCGCTGATCGGATCGGGGCTGAGGATGCGGACGGTCGCGTTCATCGGCTGGTTCGGGCCCCGTGGGCTCGCCTCGATCGTCCTCGCGCTCGTGGTCCTCGAGCTGGACGACGAGCTGCGCTCGATCGACACCCTCGTGCTGACGACGCTGGTGGCGGTGATCCTCAGCATCCTCCTGCATGGCCTCAGCGCCGGCCCGCTGGCGCGCCGCTACGGGGAGTGGTCACGGCGGCTGCCAGAGGCCGCGCCCGAGCGCGATCGTGGCGGTACCGATCAGTCCAGGCGCAGACGGCGGTCCACAAGAGGCAAGATCAGTCCAGCGCGGGAGCCGTCCCGCCCGACCAGCGAGGAATCCGCATGAGCCGGAAGATCACCCCGAACCTGTGGTTCGACACCGAGGCCGAGGAGGCGGCGCGCTTCTACGTCGATGTGTTTCCCGACGGGGAGATCCAC
>CAZTGN010000357.1:0-1818 GCA_964613275.1 uncultured Conexibacter sp.
CCGGCCCGAAGGACTTCGACTTCGACATCAACCAGATCTCGATCACGCCGAAGCGGGCTGAGCAGGTCGACTTCTCGACCCCCTACTACACGGCCGATCAGGCGGTCGTCGCGCTCAAGGACTCGGAGTTCGCCGGCGCGACGTCGCTCGAGGAGCTCGAGGGCGCGACCTTCGGCGTCCAGATCGGGACGACGAGCCTCGACGCCGTCAACGACGTGATCCAGCCCGACGACGAGCCGCGGGTGTTCCAGAACTCGAACGACGTCGTCAGCGCCCTCAAGCAGGGCCAGGTCGATGCCGTCGTCGTCGATACCCCGACCGCGCTCTATCTGACCGCGGTGCAGGTTCCCGATGCGGCGATCGTCGGCGAGTTCCCGGCGCCCGGCGGCGACGAGTGGGGAGCGCTGCTCGCCAAGGACTCGTCGCTGACCGGCTGCGTGTCGGCGGCGATCGCGGAGCTGGAGGGCTCGGGCGAGCTCGAGCGGATCCAGGACGAGTGGATCAACAGCGCCGGCGGCGTCAAGGAGCTGCAGTAGCCGCGAGCGGCGCCGCGTCACGATCCGGGTAGGTGGAGGCGGAGGCAGCCAGGCCCGATCGGCGAGCCGAGCGGGCGGCGGCCAGGCGCCGCCGCGACCGTCGCGGCTTCGCGGTCGCGGCGGCCTCGACGGTCCTCGTCATCGGCGGCCTCGCGGCGCTGATCCTGACCAGCAGCGGCTGGCCGGCCGTGCGCGAGACCTTCTTCAACGCGACCGTCTTCAAGGAGTCGTTCCCCGACGTCGCCCGGGCGTTCTGGCTCGACATCCGGGTCTTCCTGATCGTCGAGGTCGCCGTGCTCGCCCTCGGGCTCCTCATCGCCCTGATCCGGACCTCGCGGGCGGCGGCGATGTTCCCGCTGCGGCTGTTGGCGGTCCTCTATGCCGACGTCTTCCGCGGGATCCCGACGATCCTGCTCGTCTATCTCATCGGCTTCGGGATTCCGGCGCTGGCCAACTCCGGCGCCGAGGGCAGCTCGACGCTCTCCTGGCTGCCGACCGAGCCGGTCGTCCTCGGCGCGATCGCCCTCACCCTCTCCTACGGAGCGTACGTCTCCGAGGTCTACCGCGCGGGGCTCCGGTCGGTCCATCCCGGGCAGCGCGACGCCGCGCTCGCGATCGGGCTGACCGAGCGCCAGGCGATGCGCCACGTGGTCATTCCGCAGGCGGTCCGCAACGTCGGGCCGCCGCTGCTGAACGACTTCATCTCGCTGCAGAAGGACGTCGCGCTGATCGCGATCATCGGCGTCACCGGCGAAGCGTTCCAGGTCGCACAGATCATGGCGTCGACCGACTTCAACTACACGCCGCTGCTCTGCGCGGCGGTCCTCTACATGGCGGTGACGATCCCGCTGGCGCGGATGCTCGACCGCTGGGACCGGGGGCGGGTGCGGTGAGCGGGACCCCGGTGATCGCGATCGAGGGCGTCACGAAGGCCTTCGGCGATCGCGACGTGCTCCGCGGCATCGACCTCGAGATCGCCGAGCACGAAGCGGTCGCGGTCATCGGGGCGTCGGGGTCGGGCAAGTCGACCCTGCTGCGCTGCGTCGACCTGCTGATCGAGATCGACGACGGCGACATCCACCTCGACGGCGAGGTGATCACCGACCCCGCCGCCGACCCGGTCGCGGTCCGCCGCCGGCTCGGCTTCGTCTTTCAGGCCTACAACCTGTTCCCGCACCTGAACGTGATCGACAACGTGACCCTGGGGATCACGCGCGCGCACGGCCTCGGACGGGAGGAGGCGCGCGAGTCGGCGCGGGCGATGCTCGCCCGCTTCGGCCTC
>CAZTGN010000358.1:0-1816 GCA_964613275.1 uncultured Conexibacter sp.
GCCCACCGTCAGCGTCCCCGCGGTGATCAACGGCAGATCGGTACCGGCGCTGGTCTCGTCGCTGCTGGTGCTGTCATCGCCGCCGCAGCCGGCCACGGCGAACGCCGCGACGAGGCCGACGACGAGCGCGATCAGCGACCAAAGCCTGGTCTTTCTCTCCACTGGTCGTTTCCCTTTCTCTCGTGCCGCACCCGCCCCATGCCGGTGAGCTTCGATCACCATAGCCGGAATCGGACCCCTCCGCGATCGCCTCGAGCCGGCCCGGCTCGGGCGGCCGCGAGGCACTACACTTACTGAAGTGATGGGTGGCGACCTGCTCAACCGGCCGTGCGGCGGACAGTTCGAGAGCATCCTCGAAGCGATCGGCAACACGCCGCTGGTCGAGTTGCAGCGGCTCGCGCCGCACCCCGGCGTGCGGCTCTTCGCCAAGCTCGAGGGGCGCAACCCGACCGGCTCGGTCAAGGACCGGGTCGCGAAGGCGATGATGGATCGGGCCGAGGCGGAAGGCGCGATCGAGCCCGGGCAGACGATCCTCGAGCCGACCTCCGGCAACACCGGCATCGCGCTGGCGATGATCTGCCGCCGCAAGGGCTACAGCCTGAAGGCGGTGATGCCCGACAACGTCACGGCCGAGCGCTCGCAGCTGCTCAGCATGTACGGCGCCGAGATCGTCTACTCGGAGGGCCTGAAGGGCTCCAACGGAGCGGTCGAGCTGGCCCTCGAGATGGCCGACGGCGACTCCTCCTGCTACATGCCCTACCAGTACGGCAACGAGGCGAACCCGCTGGCGCACTACAACGGCACCGGCGTCGAGATCCTCGAGGAGCTCGACGAGGTTGCGGCATTCGTCAGCGGCCTCGGCACCGGCGGCACCCTGATGGGGGTCGGCCGGCGGCTCAAGGAGCGCGATCCGGCAACCAAGATCGTCGCCTCCGAGCCGATGCAGGGCGAGCTGGTCGACGGTCTGCGCTCGCTTCAGGACGGCTTCATCCCGCCGATCATCGATCTCGCCCTGCTCGACCGCAAGATCATGGTCTCCAACCGCGACTCGATCGTCTGGACGCAGCGGCTGTTGCGCGAGGAGGGGATCTTCGCCGGGGTCAGCGCCGGTGCGATCGCCTACGTGGCGAACCGGATCGCCGCGGAGCTCGAGGGGGGCAACGTCGTCTTCCTGATTCCCGACGACGGCTGGAAGTACCTCTCGTCGGGCATCTACACGCGCGACGTCGACGAGCTCGCCGGGGTCGACACCACCAACTGGTGGTAGCCGGCGGATGCGCATCGCCCGCGAGCTGCTCGACGAGATCGTCGCCCACGCACGCGACGACCTGCCGAACGAGTGCTGCGGCCTGATCGGCGGGCGCGACGGCCGGGCGAGCTCGGTCCACCGCGCCCGCAACGCCGCCGCCACCTGGCTCCGCTACGAGGTCCACCCGAGCGACCAGCTCCGGATCATGGACCGGATCGAAGCCGACGGGGATGAGATGGTCGGGATCTACCACTCGCATACGAAGAGCGAGGCCTACCCCTCGCAGACCGACATCAACCTCGCCGCCGCCTGGCCCGACCCGCTCTATCTGATCTGCTCGCTGGAGGACCCCGCGGCGCCGGTCGTTCGCGCGTTCTCGATCCGCGACAGTCGGGTGGAGGAGGTCGATCTCGACGTCGTCTGAGCGCCCCCTCGTCTGTCGCGCCTGCGGGAGGGCCCACGAGGAGGGGGAGGGCGACGGCCGCTTCTGCGCGAGCTGCGGCATGCTGCTGGCGTCGGCGGCCGGGACGGAGGTGGGCCCGGTCGACGAGTTGACGGCCCGGGCGC
>CAZTGN010000359.1:0-1815 GCA_964613275.1 uncultured Conexibacter sp.
GCAGGAGCGGTGGCGCCCGTCGCGAGCCGGATGCTCCCGACTCCTACAATCGGGCGGGATGGAAGCGACGCTCGAGCTGGACGCCCAATACCGCGCGATCCGCGAGGAGGCCGGGGTTCTCGACCGCTCCGAGCGGCCGCGGCTCGAGGTGAGCGGCGGCGAGTCCGCCGAGTTCCTGCAGGGGCAGGTGACCAACGACGTGGAGGCGCTCGAGCCCGGCGCCGGCTGCTACGCGCTGCTGCTCGACCGCAAGGGCAAGATCCGGGCCGACATGCGGGTGCTGCGGCTCGCGGCCGACGCGTTCCTGATCGACACCGAGCCCGAGTGCGGCGAGATCGTCCGAGGTCATCTCGGCACCTACAACATCGGTCGCGACGCGGCCGTCGAAGCCGATCGGGAGCCGCGCTCGCTGCTGTCGCTGCTCGGGCCGATGACGGCGAAGCTCCTCGAGGGCGCGATGCCCGCGCCGGAGCACTCCCATCGCGAGCTCTTCGTCGCCGGCGTCGGTTGCCGGGCGATCGCGACCGAGGCCGGCGCCGACCTGCTCGTGCCCGCGGCAGGCGCCGATGCGGTCCGCGATCGGCTGCTCGCCGAGGGTGCGCAGCCGATCGCCGACGACGCGGCCGAGATCGCCCGCGTCGAGGCGGGGCGACCGCGCCCAGGGCGCGAGATCGGACCGCAGACGATGCCGGCCGAGCGCGGCCTCGAGGCGCGCGCCGTCAGCTTCACGAAGGGTTGCTACATCGGCCAGGAGCCGGTCGCGCGCCTCCACTACAAGGGCAGGCCGAACCGTCATCTGCGGCGCCTGCGCGCGTCCGCCCCCATGGCGGCGGGCGACCCGGTCACCTCCGGCGAGCGCGAGCTCGGTGCCGTCGGCACCGCCGTCGTCTCCCCCGCCGCGGGCCCGCTGGCCCTCGCGATCCTGCGCCGCGAGGCCGAGCCCGGCGACGAGGTGGCGGTCGGAGCCGACGTTACGGCGACGGTCGAGGCGATCGACGGCTGATCGGCAGACGGCGACGGTCGCCGTGCCGTCGGGTAGATTCAGGCCCGGATGAGAGGGAGATCCGCAGCAGCGGGACTACTCGCGGCCTCGGTCCTCGCGGCCGGCTGCGGCGCCGAGGAGTTCCCGAACGATCCGCGCCCGCCCGCCCCGGTCGAGCTCAGCGCCAAGGTCGACGATCGCAAGGTCACGGTGGTGCCCGACGAGGTCGGCGCCGGCCTGGCCACGTTCACGATCTCGAACCAGTCGCGTGACGACGTCGAGCTCGCCTTCGACGGGCCGACCACCATCAGGACCGACGAGATCCCCGCCGGCGGCGTCGGCGCCGTCCAGCTGATGCTCGAGACCGGCAGCTACGAGATCGAGGCCAGCGTGCCGACGATCGGCGACGGCGCGATGACCGTCGGGCCCGAGCGTCCGAGCGCCCGGAACG
This sequence comes from uncultured Conexibacter sp., assembly GCA_964613275.1. Taxonomy (GTDB): domain Bacteria; phylum Actinomycetota; class Thermoleophilia; order Solirubrobacterales; family 70-9; genus RHKX01. The sequence goes on from CAZTGN010000359.1 coordinate 1,434, forward strand.
ACCTGCTGCTGCCCTGACCGCGAATCGGGGGCGCCGGGCCCGCCGGCGAAGCGGTGCGCGGCGCCGGCAAAGCGGTGCGGGGCGCCGGCGAGGGTATGCCGAGCGACCGTGGGAGCCGACTACTGCGAGGTCGCGTCGGAGGCGGCCGCGGATCCGCCCTCGTCATCCGCGGCCTCGGCGACGAGGGAGTCGATGCGCGCGCGCGTGGGCAACTCTCCCGAAGCCGAGTTTCAGACCGCGCTCGGCGAGATCGACAAGATCGCACGGATCCGATTGGGCGACGTCCTCGCACCCTGATACTCCTGCGGCATGCGCGCAGAACGAGAACGCGCGACGGCGCATTTTTCCGTGTCTTCCGGGTGTTCCGTGGGCAACTTCCCTC
>CAZTGN010000360.1:0-1791 GCA_964613275.1 uncultured Conexibacter sp.
AGTGCTCGCCCGTCACACCGCCGGTCAGCGTCGCCACCTGCACCAGAAGCTCCGCGAGCTCCGCGCGAGCTCGGCCAGCTCGATCGTGGACGGCGCCGCCGACATCACCCGCCGCGCCCTCGTCCTCGCCCGCAAGCGGAGCGCCGCCCTGCACGGAGCGGAGACGGCCGCCGCCCGGCTCGACGGCCACGCCGCCGCGCTCGGCCGCCACGGGCGCAGCGTGCCCGAGGCCCGGCCTGCGCCGGATCGCGCAGACGCTCGCCGCCCACGAGCCCGAGCGCGTCCTCGAGCGCGGCTACGCACTGGTCACCGACGCCGACGAGGGGGACGCGATCGTCACCAGCGCCGCCGAGGCGCGCCGCCGCGGCAGGCTCCGCGTCCGCTTCAGCGACGATGATGTGCGGACGAAGGTGATCGACGATGAATGACACCGGGGGCGGGGCGGCGCCGCACAGCTACGAGGACGCCGTCGAGCGGCTCGAGGCGATCATCGTCCGGCTCGACTCGGGCAAGGCCGAGCTGCGGGAGACGCTCGAGCTCTGCCGCGAGGGCAAGGGTCTCGTCGAGTACTGCAAGGCCGAGCTCGACGCCGTCTCCGGCGAGCTCGAGCGTCTCGACCTCGACGAGCTGGTCCGCAAGCTCGAGGCCGGTGCGGGCGAGGAGTCGGCCGGTTCGGAGGCGGGCGGCTAGATCAGGCCGGCGCCGTAGTAGTCGCCCTCGGCGCTGATCCCGGCGGGGACCGCGAACAGGGCGCTGCCGGTGTGGAGGATGTACTCGTTGAGCCGGTCCATCCGGCCGAGCTTGGTTTGGATCGGCACGAACTGGGCGCGCGGGTCCTTCTGGAAGCAGATGAAGAAGAGCCCGACGTCGAGCTGGCCGCGGGTGAAGTCGAACCCGTCGGTGAACGAGTAGCCGCGGCGGAGGATCATCTCGCCGCCGTTGGTCGCCGGGCCCGCCAGCCGGATGTGGGCGTCGGCGGGGATCATCGGGTTGCCGTCGGGGCCGGTCGCTTCGAGGTCGACCTCATCCTTCTCGTGGACGGAGCCGATCGGCGCGCCGCTCGACTTGACGCGTCCGAAGACGTTCTCCTGCTCCTGCAGGAACGTCCGGTCCCAGGGCTCGATCAGCATCCGGATCCGGCGGCTGACCAGGTAGCTGCCGCCGCGCATCCACTCCGGGCCCTCGTGGCCGACCCAGACGAACTCGTCGAGCGCATCGGCGTCGTCGTTGAGGATGTTGTTGGTCCCGTCCTTGAACCCCATCAGGTTGCGCGGGGTCTCCTGCTCGGCCCCGGTCCGCGAGGTCCGTCCGAAGCCGAGCTGGCACCAGCGCATCACCGCCGTGCCCTGCGCGATCTTCGCCAGGTTGTGAACGGCGTGGAAGGCGACCTGGGGGTCGTTGGCGCAGGCCTGGACGCAGAGGTCGCCGTCGCTGATCCGCGGATCGAGCTCGTCGGCGGGCAGGGGCGGGATCGGCTCGAGCGGGGCCGGGCGCTCGCCGCGCAGGCCGAAGCGCCCGTCGAACAGCGACGGCCCGAAGCCGACCGTGATCGTCAGGTCCGCCGGCCCGAGCCCGATCGCCTCGCCGGTGTCGTCGGGGGGCAGCAGCGGATCGTCGTTGGCGGCGCCGGCGGGCTCGCCCGCGGCCATCCGCGCGGCGGCGGCGGTCCACTCCTGAAGCAGCGTCCGCAGGTCGGCGACGCTGTCGGAGGTCACGTCGAATGCGGCGAAGTGGAGGCGGTCCTGGGCCGGCGTCGTGATCCCGGCCTGGTGCTCGCCGTAGAACCCGACG
>CAZTGN010000361.1:0-1777 GCA_964613275.1 uncultured Conexibacter sp.
ACGTCGGTGGCGTTCTCGACCTGCTCCTGGGCGATCTCGACGATCACGTCGCCGGCGGTGAGCCGCTTGTCGGCGGCCGCCGAGCCGGCCTCGACGCCGGTGATCACCACGCCCTTGATCGAGTCCTTGATCTTGTAGCGCTCGCGCAGCTCCTTGCTCATGTTGGCGAGCTCGAGGCCGAGCGCCTTCTGCACCACCGACTTGTCGGGCGCCGGCTGGTCGGTGCGCGCCGCGACCGGCTGCGGGGTGTCCTCGAGCCGCCCGAGCTTCACGGTCTTCTGCTCTTCCTTGCCCTTGCGGACCACCACCACGGGCACGTCCTTGCCGACCGGCGTCTCCGCGACGATCTTCGGCAGGTCGCGCATCTCCTTGATGTCCCGGCCGTCGAACTTGATGATCACGTCGCCGGGCTCGATCCCGGCGGGCTTCGCCGGCCCCTTGTCGTCGACGCCCGCGACCAGCGCGCCGCGCGCCGGCTTCAGCCCGAGGCTCTCGGCGATCTCGTCGGTGACCTGCTGGATGCGCACGCCGAGCCAGCCGCGGCGGATCTCGCCGAACTCGCGCAGCTGCTGGATCACCCCGATCGCGGTCTTGGCCGGCACCGCGAAACCGATGCCGATCGAGCCGCCGGAGGGCGAGATGATCGCGGTGTTGACGCCGATCACCTCGCCGTCGAGGTTGAACAGCGGGCCGCCGGAATTGCCGCGATTGATGGCGGCGTCGGTCTGGATGTAGTTGTCGTAGGGTCCCGAATTGATGTCGCGGTTGCGCGCCGAGACGATGCCGGCCGAGACCGAGCCGCCGAGGCTGAAGGGATTGCCGATGGCGATCACCCACTCGCCGAGCCGCAGCCGGTCGGAGTCGCCGAACTTCACGGCCTTGAGCGGCTTGTCGGAGACCACCTTGAGCAGCGCCAGGTCGGTCTTCTGATCCTTGCCGAGGATCTCGGCCCTGAGCTTGCTGCCGTCGTTGAACACCACGTTGATCTCGTCGGCGTCGGAGATCACGTGGTTGTTGGTGACCACGAGGCCGGAGGGATCGATCACGAATCCGGAGCCGAGCGAGTTGACGCGGCGCGGACTGCGCTCGCGGTTCTGGTTGTCGCCCTGCCCGCGCCGGTTCTTGAAGAACTCCTCGAAGAACTCCTCGAAGGGCGAGCCCGGCGGCAGCTGCGGGGTCTGGCCGCCCGGCCGCGCCGCGACCTTCTGCGAGGTCGAGATATTGACCACGGCGTCGATCACGGCCTCGGACACGTCGGCGATCTTTTCCGGACCGCGGGCCGCGGCGAGGGTGGGAGCGAGGGTGACGAGCATCGCGGTCGCAGCCGCAGCGAGCATGGAACCGCGGGCGGAGCCGCCGAGGGAAGCAAGAGTGCCGGCCATGGGCGTGGGATCTCCTGGAGGAGGATTCGGCCGCGACAGTGCTCCCGCCGCGGAATCGGCGCAAGGGCGCGCGTCGCCGCGCCTCGCGCCGCACCGGACATAAGTGCCGGATTGGGGCGGAAAAGCGACTGGCGCAACGTCGACCGGCCGCGCCGTCACGGGGATGTGAGGGCGGTCAGCCGCGCACCAGCCAGACGATCACGAGCCCGACCAGAGCCGAGCCGATGCCGATCATCCGCAAGGGCCCCTCGGGGGCCTCCAGCACGTGCATCATGGCACGCTTGGCGGCCGAAGGGCTCGCCGCGAAGACGAGCCCCTCGATCACGAAGACGAGGCCGAGGGCGACGAGGAAGTCCGCCATGGGCGCCCCGGACCCGGCCGGGCTACCTCAGCTG
>CAZTGN010000362.1:0-1758 GCA_964613275.1 uncultured Conexibacter sp.
CGAGCGCCGGATCGAGGCCGAGGCGGCGCTCGCCGCGACGCTCGCCGCGCTCTGCGCCGCCCTGGTAGCGGCCCGCGACGCCGTCGGCGCCCGGGCCGCGACGGTTGAGGAGCGTGTGGTCGGCGCCAGGGAGGGGGACGAGCTCGCGCTCGAGCTGCGCGAGTGCTCCAGGGCGGAGGCCGAGCTCCACGGCGAGCTCCGCCTCGCCGCGGAGCGCGTCACCAGCGCCGAGGTCCGCGCCGCCGGGCTCCGCGACCGCCGCGAGGAGGCAGAGGCCGACTGGGGACGGATCGTCGCCCGGCTCGAGCTCGATCCGGCCCCCGACCCGGTCCCCCTGGGCGGCGAGGAGCGGTCCTCCGTCGAGGCTTCGATCGAGCGGCTGATCCGGCGCCGCGAGCAGCTCGGGCCGGTCAACCCGCTCGCCGAGGGCGAGTACGAGACCGCAAAGCAGCATGTCGCCGAGCTCGAGGGCCAGCGCGAGGATCTCGAGCGCGCCCTCGACGAGCTCGGAAGGCTGATCCGCCAGACCGACCGCGAGATCGCCGCCGCCTTCGAGGAGACGTTCAAGGTCGCCGGCGACAACTTCAGCGACCTGATCGAGCACATGTTCCCGGGCGGCAGCGGACGGCTGCGCCTGGTCGAGGAGCCGCGACCCGCGCGCGTGCTCGGCGGTGGCGACGTCGGCGACGCCGAGGCCGACGAGCCGACCGCTGAGGCCGAGGAGGAGGACCGCGATCCCGCCGAGACCGCCGGGGTCGAGATCGAGGTGACTCCTGCCGGGAAGGCGACACGGCGGCTCTCGCTGCTCTCGGGCGGCGAGAAGTCGCTCGTGGCGCTCGCCTTCGTCTTCAGCGTCTTTCTCGCCCGACCCTCGCCCTTCTACATCCTCGACGAGGTCGAGGCGGCGCTCGACGACGCCAACATCGACCGTTTCCTGCAGCTCGTCCGCCGCTTCTCCGACCGCGCCCAATTCGTGATCGTCACCCATCAGAAGCGGACCATGGACGCCGCCGACGTCCTCTACGGGGTCAGCATGAAGGACGGGGCGACGAAGGTCGTCTCGCGGCGGCTGCCGCGCGAGCCCCGGCTCGCCGAGGCGGAGCCGGACGGGCGCGCCGCGTAGGCTGCGCGACCGTGCCGACGGAGTGGTCCGACCTGCTCGACCTCGGCGACCGCGAGGGGGCCGCCGTCGATTCGAGCCTCCAGAGCGAGCCGAGGCGACGTGGCTTTCTGCGGCGCCTGCGCGAGAGCATCTCGACCAGCCGCGAGGCGCTGGTGGCCGAGCTCGGCTCGAGCCTGTTCGAGACTCTCGACACGGCCGCCTGGGAGCAGCTGGAGGAGGCGTTGATCATGGCCGACGTCGGGGCCCGCACCACCGCGGAGGTCGTCGGCCGGCTCGAGGCCGAGGTCGAGGCCGGGCGCCTCGAGGGAGGAGAGGCGGCGCGAGATCGTCTCGTCGAGCTCCTCGCCGAGCTCGCCGCGAGCGGGCGCGGGACGATCGACCTGCGTCCCGACCCGGCCGTCGTCCTGGTCGTCGGGGTCAACGGCACCGGCAAGACGACCACGGTCGGCAAGCTCGCCTGGCACCTGCAGCGCGAGGCCGGACTGAAGGTGATGGTGGCCGCGGCCGACACCTACCGCGCCGCCGCGGTCGAGCAGCTCGGCGCCTGGGCGGATCGGGCGGGTTGCGAGATCGTCAGGGCCGAGACGGGTCAGGACGCGGGTGCCGTGGTCTTCGACGCGATCGCCGCCGCTGAG
>CAZTGN010000363.1:0-1754 GCA_964613275.1 uncultured Conexibacter sp.
CGCGACTACCTCGACGAGCTGGGCTGGGACCACTCGCCGCCGGCGCCGGCGCTGCCGGCCGAGGTGATCGCCGGCACGACCGCGAAGTACCGCGAGGCCTACGAGCGGATCACCGGCCGCCCGCTCGACTGAGAGGCCCTGGCCCGCGGGTTGCTGGTATCAGGCTGATACCATTCGCTCATGGCGATGACGCTGCGCCTGACCGACGAAGAGGCCCTGGCCCTGCGGCGGCGGGCTGAGCTCGAGGGCAGGTCGATGCAGGACGTGGCGAGGGCGGCGGTCCGCGATTACGTGGGGCGCGCGAGCAGACGCGATCTCGTCGACCGGGCGCTCGACGAGGATCTGTCCCGTTACGCCGAGGCACTCGAGCGCCTCGGTCGTTGATCTACCTCAGCGCCGAGGACCTCCTGCACATCGCCGAGCGGGCGACCGGGGGAGCGGTCGATCTGCGTGATGCCGGGCTCCTCGAATCGGCGGCAGGGCGGCCCGCTGCGACCGCCTTCGGGGAGGACGCCTATCCGGCTCTCTGCGAGAAGGCGGCTGCGCTCCTCCACTCGCTGGCTCGCAACCACCCGCTGGTCGATGGCAACAAGCGCTTGGCCCTGGGCGCGGCGATCGCCTTCCTCCGCATCAACGGCAGGCGGCTGACGATCGACAACGATCAGGCCTACGACCTGATCGTCGCCGTCGCGAGCGGAGAGCTCGATGAGGTCGCTCCGATCGCCGCCCGACTCGAAGCGGGATCCGAGCCCGCGGCCTGAGCGAAGGCCGGCGTACGGGTACCCTGCGCCGGCGATGGCGCAGGCGATCCTCGTCCAGGGCATGCGGCGGTCGGGGACGACGATCCTCTACGACGCGCTGACCGAGGACGCCGAGCTGCGGTGCTTCTACGAGCCGCTGCGCGAGGACACCGAGACTCCGGGCGGCGGCAGCGGCGCCCGCGAGGGCGACCCGTTCGCGGAGACGCGGGCGCTGCGGCTCGCCTACCGCGACGCGCACTGGCCCGGGCTCGACATCGCCGAGTTCAACCTCGGCGGCCCCGGCAACCCGGCGGCCGAGATCGGCCCGGAGCTGCCGGCCCACTGCTCCGGCTTTCTCCGCTCCCTGCTCGACCGCGAGGAGCCGGTGATGATCAAGGAGACGCGCTTCTACGACAAGCTCGCCGCGATCCGCGAGCTGGCCGGCGAGGGGAGCGTCCTCGTCCACGTCGTCCGCGACCCGCGGGCGGTCGCGGCGTCGATGATGATGGGCCGGACGCGTGGCCACACCTATGCGACGCCCGACGACTTCTTCGCCGAGCGGGAGAAGCGCAAGCTCTGGTCGAGCCGGGCGCTGTCGCGGATCCTGCTGCGCCGGCCCGAGTACGCCCACGTCCGCCGGCCGGCCAACTTCGAGCGGATCCTGGTCGTCTGGAAGCACACCTTCGAGAGCACCCGACGCGACGGGCTGGCCCTGTTCGGCGATCGCTACGTCCTGCTCCGCAACGAGGAGCTCCGCGCCGACCCGGTCGCGGCGATCGCCCGCGTCTACGAGGCGACCGGCCGGCCCACGCCTGCCGCCGTCGCCGAATGGGCCCGCGGCAAGGTCAAGGAGCCCGAGGTCCCCTACGCGGCCAACGACCCGCGCTGGATCGAGGCGTTCGCGAAGCTCGACCTGGCCGACGGCCTGCGCGCGGCCGGCTACGGGACGCTCGCCGAGCTCGCGGTGCCGCAACTGCGGCTGCGACGGCGAGGGATCCGCAGCCTGCTCGGACG
>CAZTGN010000364.1:0-1715 GCA_964613275.1 uncultured Conexibacter sp.
GGCGAGGCGGCCGGCTTCACGACGACGAAGCGCGGGTAGGGCTGGACTGCCGAGCGCAAGCGAGCCGGATCGAACGACACCAGGAGAGGGAGAAACAGTGCGAAAGCTCGTCCCGACGCTCGCGGTCCTCGCCGCGCTGATCGCGGCGCCGGCTGCCTCCGCGGCGCCGCCGACCGCGGTCTTCGGCGGCGACGTCGACTGCGCCGAGGTGACGGCCGACGGCAATGTCGCCGGCGCCACCGGCCAGACCTGGTGCGGGTCGATCAGGGCGTCCGACGACATCACCGCGACGCTGGCGGCGCCCGGGCTGCCGACGCAGGCGACCGGCTCCGACCCGGCGGTGCGCAGCACGACGAAGACCTTCGACGGCGTCCCGCTCGACGTCAACTTCGCGCTGCCGAGCACCGGCAGCGCTCCGTACCCCGTCGTCGGCGTCTACCACGGCTGGGGTCAATCGAAGTTCAGCTTCAAGGTGTTGCAGCAATGGCTCGACCAGGGTTACGCCGTCTACTCGCTGAGCCAGCGCGGCTGGGGCGAGTCGTGCGGCAGCCAGGCCGCTCGCGACGCCGACCCGACCGGATGCGCGAAGGGCTACCTGCACCTGATGGACGTCCGCTACGAGGTCCGCGACTCCCAGCTCCTGCTCGGCGAGCTCGTCGACGAGGGGCTGATCGACCCCGACCGGATCGCCGCCACCGGCAACTCCTACGGCGGTGGCATGTCGCTCGAGCTGGCGTCGCTCGAGGACCGGATGATGAAGACCGACGGGACGCTGGTCCCGTGGACGAGCCCGGAGGGCACGCCGATGAGCCTCGCGGTCGCGATGCCGAACGCCGGCTGGAGCGAGCTCAGCTACGCACTCATGCCGAACGGCAACGACCTCGACTACATCGCGGACTCCGGCTACTGGGGCCGCTTCGGGGTGATGAAGGAGTCCATCGTCCAGGGGCTCGCGAGCCAGGGCTTCCAGGCGCCGCAGGGGTCCGATCCCTCGGCTGATCTCGTCGGCTGGAACGCACGGCTCGAGGAGGGCGAGCCCTACGAAGGCGATCCGGAGATGACGGCGATGGCGGACGAGATAAACACCTACCACTCCGCCTACGGGGTCGACCACAGCGAGCCGCCGGCGCCGCTTCTGATCACCTCCGGGTTCACCGACGACATCTTCCCGGTCAACGAGGCGACCCGCTTCTACAACCGGAGCCGGGCCGAGCACCCCGACAGCCCGCTGGCGCTGTTCTTGGCCTCCTGGGGTCACCCCCGTGGGCAGAGCCAGGCCAACGTGAACGACGCGCTCGTCGACCTCCAGGACGAGTGGCTCGCCCACTACTTGAAGGGCACCGGGCCGCAGCCGCCCTCGGACGTGACGACCTTCACCCAGACCTGCCCGAACGGGACCGATGCCGGCGGCCCCCACACGGCGCCGGACTGGGCCTCGATCGCGCCCGGCGAGATCCGCCTCGTCGACGACGGCGGCCCGCAGTCGATCGACCCCGACGGCGGCGACACCGCGGTCGGCGCGGCATGGAACACGCTCGGTTATCTGTTCAACCCGCAATGGGGGACGGCCTGCACGCCGGCCGCGGGCGCCGAGGAGACGGGGACGGTGAACTACGAGCTGCCGCCCGCCCCGGCCGGCGGCTACACGGTGATGGGCGCGGCGACGCTGATCGCCCGGGTGACGCTGCCGGAGGGCGACGACACCTCCGCGGTCG
>CAZTGN010000365.1:0-1713 GCA_964613275.1 uncultured Conexibacter sp.
CGACGTCGTCGGCTGCCGCCGGCTGCGGCGCCGTCCCGCTGCGCTCGAGGTTGCGGAGCGTCTCGATGATCATCTTCCGGCTGACGCCGGGGGCGAGCCGCTGGCCGATCCCGGCGACCGGCCCGGTCAGCTTGAACTCGCCGCGGTAGGCGACCTCGGTGTCGTCGCCGCGCGCCAGCAGCTCGATCTTCCCCTGGCCGTCGATCGTCCCCTTGTCGCCGCGGCCCGAGACCTTGATCGTGCAGCGCTCGGGCTCCTCGATGTCGGCGTAGAGCACGGTGCCCTCGTAGACGCCGTTGACGGCGCCGACCGCGACGGCGATCGCCGTCCGGTAGCGGTGCTCCTCCCCCTCCTCGCGCTCGAGCCCGTGACAGCCCGGAATCGCAGCGCCGAGCATCTCCGGGTCGTTGAGCAGGGCCCAGACCCGCTCGCGCGGCAGCGACAGCGTCTCGCTGCCGTCAACCCGCGCCATCGCCGGCCCCTGCGGCCGCGATCGCCGTCGCCACCCGCTCCGGCGTGAACGGCAGCTCGGTCAGCGCGACGCCGCAGGCGTCATGGATCGCGGCCGCGACCGCGGGCGCCGGCGGGCCGATCGGCGGCTCGCCGATCCCGCGGGCGTTGAACGGCCCCACGCCCTCGCCGCTCTCGAGCACGACCGACTCGATCGCCGGCATCTCGGCAGCGGTCGGGATCAGGTACTGGGAGAAGGTCGTCGACAGGTTCTGTGCCTCCTCGAACACGACCCGTTCCGAGAGAGCGTAGCCGAGGCCCATCGCGACGGCACCCTCGATCTGGCCCTCGACCGAGACCGGGTTGATCGCCCGGCCGACGTCGTGGCCGGCGAGGTAGCGCAGCACCCGGACCTGGCCGGTGTCGAGATCGACCTCGACATCGACCGCGTGGCAGCCGTAGGTGAAGTCGGGGAAGACCCGCCCGCGCCAGCTCTCATCGGCCTGCCAGGGGATCCCCTTCGGGGCGTGATGGGTGGCGAGGACGTGCCAGGGGACATCGACCGACGCCGCGGTCGCGAGGAGCTTGTCGAACGGGACGCCGCCGCCGCCCGCGCTCACCCCGTCGGGGCCGAACTCGACCCGCTCGACGTCGGCCTCGAGCAGGCCGGCGGCGACGGCGGCGAGCGCGTCGCGGAGCTCGGTGGCCGCCTTCAGCACCGCGTTGCCGGACATGTAGAGCTGGCGGGTCGCCGTCGTCGTGCCGGTCAGCGGGTTCAGCGCCGAGTCGCCGATGTGGATCGTGACCCGCTCCGGCGGGACGCCGAGGACCTCGGAGGCGATCTGGATCAGCGAGGACGCCTGGCCGCCGCCGATGTCGGGGACGGCGATCCGGATCACGAGCGTCCCGTCCAGCTCGAAGCCGACCCAGGCGCTCGACCAGTCGTTGAGCCAGATGCAGCGACCGTAGGACTGCAGGTTGCAGGCGTAGCCGCGACCGACCGCGTGGCGCGGCCCGCTCGGCTCCGGCAGCGCGCCGGCCCGCTCGCTGACCGCGTCGACCAGAGCCGGCAGCTCGACGACCGTCTCCAGCTCCTGGCCGATCGGCAACGTGTCGCCGCGCTCGACGAAGTTGCGGCGGCGGATCTCGAGCGGGTCGATTCCGAGCTCGCGGGCGAGGCGGTCCATCTGCCCCTCGTAGCCGAGCGCCACCTGCATCCCGCCGAAGCCGCGCATCGCGCTGCACGGCGTGTGGTTCGTGTAG
>CAZTGN010000366.1:0-1652 GCA_964613275.1 uncultured Conexibacter sp.
CTGGTGACCGGCGACCGCGGCCTCGCCGGCTCGTTCAACACCCAGATCATCCGCGCCGGGACGCAGCTGCAGCGCGAGCTCGAGGAGGAGCGCAAGTCGATCTCCTACTTCGTGGTCGGCCGCCGCGGCAACTCCGCGCTGAGCTTCCGCGGCGAGAGCATCGAGGGCTCGTTCACCGGCTTCACCGACCAGCCCGCGTTCGCCAACGCGCGCGAGATCGGCCATCGGCTGAGCTCCGCCTACGTCGACGGGGAGGTCGACCGGGTCGAGCTGATCTACAACCGCTACGTCTCGCCGCTGACCCAGTACGTGCGCCGCCACACGCTCCTGCCCCTGCAGCAGGCCGAGGTCTTCGGCGAGGGCGTCCCCGAGCCCGAGGTGTCGGACTTCCCGGAGCTCGAGCAGGCGCACCAGCGGGCCGAGTGGCTGTATGAGCCCGAGCCCGAGGATGCGCTGCGCGAGCTGTTCAGGGTCTACGTCAACCTGTCGGTCTACCGGGCGCTGCTCGAGTCGGCCGCATCGGAGCTCGGCGCGCGGATGACGGCGATGCGGAGCGCGGCCGAGAACGCCGGCGAGATGATCGATCGGCTGACGCTGGAGATGAACCGGGTCCGCCAGGCCGAGATCACCCAGGAGATCCTCGAGGTGGTCGGCGGCGCCGAGGCGCTGGGGTCGGGCTAGCCGCCGAACCGGAGCTTTGAACGACTGAGCAAGGAGAACCAACCAATGGCAGAAACGAACGCAAGCAACAAGGGCACCGTCGAGCAGGTGATCGGCGTCGTCGTCGACGCGGTCTTCCCCGACGGCCTGCCCGAGATCTACTCGGCACTGAAGATCGAGGTCCCGGCGGGGGAGGGCCGCGACGCGATCGATCTCACCTGCGAGGTCCAACAGCACCTCGGCGACGATCGCGTCCGTGCGGTCGCGATGGACTCCACCGACGGCCTGCGCCGCGGCGATCCCGTCGTCGACACCGGCTCGTCGATCACGGTCCCGGTCGGCAAGGACACCCTCGGCCGCATCTTCAACCTGCTCGGCGAGCCGATCGACGAGCGCGAGGCGGTCGCCGGCGAGGACCGCTGGCCGATCCACCGCCCCGCTCCGACCGCGGAGGACCTGACCCCGACCCAGGAGATCCTCGAGACCGGGATCAAGGTCATCGACCTCCTCGCCCCCTACGCGAAGGGCGGCAAGGTCGGGCTGTTCGGCGGCGCCGGGGTCGGCAAGACCGTCCTGATCCAGGAGCTGATCTCGAACATCGCCACCGAGCACGGCGGGCTGTCGGCCTTCTGCGGGGTCGGCGAGCGGACCCGTGAGGGCAACGACCTCTACGTCGAGATGACCGAGTCCGGCGTGATCGAGAAGACGATGATGGTCTTCGGCCAGATGAACGAGCCGCCGGGAGCGCGCCTGCGGGTCGCGCTGACCGGGCTGACCATGGCCGAGTACTTCCGGGAGGTCGGGGGCCAGGACGTGCTCCTGTTCATCGACAACATCTTCCGCTTCGTGCAGGCCGGCTCCGAGGTCTCGGCGCTGCTCGGCCGGATGCCCTCGGCGGTCGGCTACCAGCCGACGCTGGAGACCGAGATGGGTCAGCTCCAGGAGCGGATCACCTCGACGACGCAGGGCTCGGTGACCTCGATCCAGGCCGT
>CAZTGN010000367.1:0-1615 GCA_964613275.1 uncultured Conexibacter sp.
GCCGGCGGCCGAGCCTCCCGCACCGCCTCCCGAGCCCGCCGTCCGCGAGCCGGAGGCACCGCCGCCCGAGCCGGTCGCCCGCGAGCCCGAGGCACCGCCGCCCGAGCCCGCCGCCCGCGAGCCCGAGGCAATGCCGCCCGACCCGGTCGCCCACGAGCCCGAGGTCTCGATTCCGCCGCCCGAGCCCGCCGTCCGCGAGCCCGGGGCCGAGGCACGCCCCGAGCCGCTCGCGGCGGCCGAGCCGGAGCCGACCGCGACCGAGGTGCAGGCGGGCGATCCCGAGGGCCCGACCGAGCCGGAGCCGGAGGAGAGCGGAAGCTCGTTCCAGCTCCCGTCCCCGTCGGAGATGAGCTCGGTGCAGTTCCTGCCGCTGAACCTGAACGACGCGACGTTCGAGCAGCTCCGTGACATCGGCATGTCGGTGACCCAGACCGGCCGGGTTCTCGCGCACCGCGAGCGCTCCGGACGCTTCGGATCGATCGACGAGCTCGAGGAGATCCCGGGGTTCCCGCGCGACTTCCTCGACCAGATCAAGACCCGCCTGACCGTCTGACGGCCTGAGAGCCCGCGACCCGGCGTCCTCGTCGGCTCACGACCGAAGGTCGCTTCGCCTCCTGCGGCCAAGAGTCAGGCTCGTCAGCGCCGGCGCGATGCTTCGGGACTCGTCGGCCTGCGGCCCCACGGCCGCATGCGCTCACCGGTCGGCGCTGGCAGACTCCTCGACGTGGCGAAGCGGAAGCGAGGCAGGCGGCGTGAGCCGGCCGCGACGAGCGAGTACCGGGACGGGGAGGGCAACGCCCTGACGTTGCGGCAGAAGCTCAGCCCGGCGACGATCCGCGAGCTCGCCGAACCGCCGGTGAGCACCGCCGCCTCGGTCGACGACGCTTGGCAACGCCGCGAGGAGATGCTGTTCGAGCGGCTGGCGGTGCGCTGGGAGATCGCCGGGCTGCCGATCGACGGGCAGGCGATGCTCCTCGGCCGCTACCGGATGGCTTCGCCACAGGAGCGCCGCTGGGTGCGGGAGACGATCGCGGCGCACGCCGCCCGGTACCTGCCGGAGCTGAGCTGAGCTGCGCGATCGGCCTGCGCGAGACCCCGGCCGCTGCCCGGCGGCGGCGGCGGGCGAACCGGGTCAGCTCGAGTACCGGCGGTTGCCGATCAACCCGTAGCCGCTGAGGTCGGCGAGGAAGGCGAGGATGACGATGAACCACTCGAAGCCGCCGACCCCGTTGCCGCCGAGGCTCCACATGCAGGCGTAGGCGAGGGTCGTCCAGGGCAGCAGGAAGAAGCCGAGAAACGGGATCAGCCAGGAATCGAACGCGCGGCTGAGCAGGTCGGAGAAGATCGCGACGAACAGCAGCGCCAGGCGCGGCGAGATCAGCGCGAAGAGGACGACGAAGCAGGGCATGCCGACCAAACCTATCGGGCCGGCTGGATTCGGGCTCTCCCGGGTCGTACAATGGGGCCACATAGACACCTCATACGGGGGCGAACCAGATTCGACGTGAACGGTTCTCGTCCCGGTGTTGCGAGTCGAGGTCCCTGGGCCGGCCTCGTTAAAAAGCCCAGGAAAACCAATAAGTGCGGACTCTCACGAGTTCGCTCTCGCTGCCTA
>CAZTGN010000368.1:0-1569 GCA_964613275.1 uncultured Conexibacter sp.
GGCTCGCCGCCGGCGTCGACGAGGGGCTGGTGGGCCTCGGCGGAGCGTTCGACTACCCGTTCGGGGGCTCCGACGAGTGGGCGCGGCTCCTGCTCGTCATCGCGATCGTCCCGCTCACGGTCGCCGCTTCCGTCCTCTCGTTCCGTCCCGGCCGCGATCGCGATCGCGCGCCCGTCGCCGGCCTGGTCGCCCTGATCGTCGCATTCTCGATCCCCGCCATCGCCCGGCCGACGGCGGTGCCGCTGCTATGGGGTGGTGTGCTGCTCGCGTTGGTCGCGGTCTGGCTCTGGGGCGGGAGGGTCCGGTCGGTGCCGGCGCTCGCGCTCGTCGGCGGGCTCGGCCTGGCCGCCGTGCCGGTGGCCTCCGGCCTCGCCGCCGGCAGCCCCGCCGTCGACTACGAGTCCTGGGCCCTGCCCGGTGCCGAGCGCGTGATCACGTTCGAGTGGGAGCCGAGCTACGGGCCGATCGAGTGGCCGCGAACCGGCCGGGTGCTGTTCCGGGTTCACGCCGAGCGGCCGAGCTTCTGGCGGGTCGGCGTCCTCGATCAGTTCGAGGCCGACGGCTGGCGCCGTTCGGGCGGCGGCGGCCCGCCGGCGCCGGCCGAGCCGGGGCCGAGCGCGGCGCCCGTCTACGACCCGGGGCGGATTCGGTCCGCCTGGTTTTCGATCCGCGCCCTCGAGAGCCCGCTGCTGATCAGCCCCGGGACGCCGCTGACGCTCCAGGGCATCGACGGGAGCGATCGCGATCGCGACGGGACGACCCACCTCGAGGAGCCGCTGCAGGCGGGGTCGTCCTACTCGGTCCTCGCCTGGGCGCCAGACCCCGACCCGGCACGACTTCGGGCCGCCTCGCGCCGCTACCGTCGACCGCTCGTTCCCTACACGCGGTTGGCCCTGCCGGATGGCACCGGCCTCAGGTCGATCGCCGAGCCGACGCACCTCAGCGTCCCGCTCTGGGGGCACGACCGTGGTGTCGAGCGTGCTCGCCGGCGTCTCATCCGGTCCGCATACGGCAGGGTCCTGCGGCTTGCCGAACGGCTCACCGCCGGGGCGGAGAGCGGCTACGGGGCCGCGACGCGGATCGCAGCCCACCTCCGCAGCACGTATGCCTACGACGAGAGCCCGCCGGTCAGGCGCCTGCCGCTGTCGTCGTTCCTGTTTCGGGACAGGGCCGGCTACTGCCAGCAGTATTCCGGGGCGATGGCGTTGATGCTGCGGATGGTCGGCGTCCCGGCTCGCGTCGCCGTCGGCTTCGCGCCGGGAACGCCGACGGCCGACGGCCGCGGCTACGAGGTCACCGACCTAGAGGCGCATTCCTGGGTCGAGGTCTACTTCAACGGGATCGGCTGGCTGCCGTTCGACCCGACGCCGCCGGCGGCCCCGGCATCGATCGAGACCCGCGGCGGCGCCTCGTTCGGGCCCGACGCCGACGATCCGGACGTCGAGGTCGGCGTCGGCGCCCGGCTCGCGGGTCGCGGTCACGACGCATCGCCTCCCGCGGGCGACGGCGACGGTGGCTCGCCGGCACCACCGCTCGGCATCCTGGCGGCGCTCGTCGGCGCCCTGCTCG
>CAZTGN010000369.1:0-1553 GCA_964613275.1 uncultured Conexibacter sp.
CGGCCGGCGATCACGCCGTCGCCGACCTCGTCGAGGAGCGGTTCACGGCGATCGAGGGCGGCGAGGTATCCACGCAGTCGTTCGAATCGAGCTTCGCGGGCGAGGACGTGAGGCTCGAGAACGTGATCCTGACCCTGCCCGGGAGCTCCGACCGCGCGATCCTCGTGATCGCCGGGCGCGACTCGCCGCGGGGGCCGGGAGCGACGAGCTCGGCGGCGGCCACGGCGACCCTGCTCGGCCTCGCCGACGACCTCGGGCGCTCGCGCCGCGGCCGGACCCTGATCCTCGCCTCCACCGACGGGCTGGACGGCGCCGAGGGCTCCGCCGAGCTGGTCGAGGCCCTGCCGCGCCCCGACGACGTCGAGGAGGCGCTCGTCATCTCCCAGCCCGGGGTGACCCGCCCGCGGCCGCCGTTCGTGATCGGCTCCGGCTCCGGCCCCGACAGTCCGTCGGCCGAGCTGATGGCGACCGCCCGCGAGATCGCCTCGGCGCGCTTCGAGCAGCGCGATCCGGCCCCGGGCCCGTGGGTCGGGCTAGCCCGGCTCGCTTTCCCGGCCGGCCTCGGAGAGCAGGTCCCGCTGCGCGACGCCGGGATCGAGGCGATCGCGATCAGCGCCGCCGGGGAGCGCCGCGTCGGATCGGCCGAGGACGCGCCCGAGGCGATCTCCTCCTCGACCCTGACGGCGGCCGGGGGAACGCTGCTCGAGCTGATCCTGACGCTCGACCGCGCCGACCGCCCCGCTGACGCCGGGCCTGACGAGTACATCCGCATCGGCGACAACCTGGTACCCGGCTGGACCCTGGCGCTGCTCGCGATCGCCCTGCTCGCGGCGCCGCTGCTCACCGCCGGCGACACCTGGCTGCGCGAGAACCGCGCCGACCGGCGCGCCCGGCGGACGATCCTCTGGGCCGGCGAACGCGTCCTGGTCCCGCTCGCCGCGCTGCTGGTGGTGTACCTGCTGGCGCTCGTCGGCCTGCTCGGCGACCCGGGCTTCCCCTACGACCCGGCGCTCCACGGCCCCGGCGTCACCGGGCCGGTCGTCTTCGCCCTGCTCGCCGCCGCGATCGCGATCACCGCGCTGCTGATCCGGCCGATGCGGACCCCGCTCGACGCCGAGCCGCAGACGCTCGCCGCCGCCGCCGGGCTCCTCACCGGGTTCTCGGTCTTCGGGATCTGGCTCGTCAATCCCTATCTGGCCCTGCTGCTGACGCCGACCGCCCACGTCTGGCTGCTCGCCGCCCGCGCCGCCGGCCCGCCGCGGCCGCCGACCCTGGCGATCGCCGGCCTGCTGTCGCTGCTCCCCGCCCTGCTCGGCTTCGCGATCTTCGCCGCCGAGCTCGACCTCGGCCTGGCGGCTCCATGGCACGTCCTGCTGATGGTCGCCGAAGGCCAGGTCGGTGCCCTCGAGTGCCTGCTCTGGTGTGGCGTCATCGGCGGGTTGATCGCGGTCGTCTCCGCCGCCGGCGCCGCCGCCGGAGGCGAGCGCGGGGCCGGCCCGCCGGTCAGCATCCGCGGCGCCGGAAGCCACGCCGGCCCGGGCGCGCTCGGCTCG
>CAZTGN010000370.1:0-1548 GCA_964613275.1 uncultured Conexibacter sp.
CCCGCCGCCGAACGCGCGATTCGCATCGCGATACACGTTCTGATAGTCGATGAACGAGGTTGTCCCACTCCTCGTAGAACTTTGAAAGCGATCCCTCCCGTCCCATCCGCTCCCGCTGGGAGCGTCCGGGGCGTCAACCAAGTCCGAGAGGACAGGAGGAATCGCAATGAAGAAGGTATCCAAGCCCGAGGTCGCGACGCCTGATCAGGCGTCGCGGGCCGATCTGCCCGAGGGAGTGCAAGCCGCACTTGGCGAGCTCGCCGGTGCCGCCAGGGAGGGCCTGCTCGCCCTCTCGGTCGGCCTCGGTCTCGGCGCCATGCAGGAGATCATGGTCGCCGAGGTCGAAGGGGTCTGCGGCCCCAGGGGCAAGCACGACCCCGAGCGATCCGCCAACCGCCACGGCACCGAGAACGGTTCGGTGACGCTCGGCGGCCGCCGGGTGGGAGTCGAGCGCCCGCGCATGCGGTCGGCCGACGGCAGCTCCGAGATCCCACTCGCCAGCTACGAGCACTTCGCCGCGCGCGATCCGCTCACCGAACTCGTCTTCGAGCGGATGCTGGCCGGGGTCTCCACCCGCCGCTACGCCCGCATCAACGAGCCGGTCGGCTCCGAGATCGATGAGGACGGCGCCTCCGACTCGCACTCGGCGGTCAGCCGCGAGTTCGTCGCCAAGACGAGGACGGCGCTCGGCGAACTCATGGCTCGAAGGCTCGACGATGTTCGCCTGGCGGTGATGATGGTGGACGCGCTGGAGGTCTCGGGCCGAACCCACGTCGTCGCGCTCGGGATCACGACCGAGGGCACGAAGCTGCCGCTCGGGCTCTGGGAAGGCTCGACCGAGAACTCGGCGATCACCAGGGCGCTGCTCTCAGATCTCGTCGACCGCGGCCTCGACCCCGAGCAGGGGATCCTGTTTGTGATCGACGGCGCCAAGGCCCTGCGCAAGGCGATCGGCGAGGTCTTCGGCACCAGGGCGCCGGTCCAGCGCTGCATCCGCCACAAGGAGCGCAACGTCATCGACCACCTCGATGAGGCTGCGGCCGAGATCGTCAAGGGCCGGCTGCGGGGCGCGTGGGCGCTGACCGACCACCGCCTCGCGCTGGAGCGCCTCAAGGTCCTCGAGCGCGAGCTCACCCGCAGCCATCCCTCCGCCGCGGCCTCGTTGCGCGAGGGCATGGAGGAGACCGTGGCGCTGCAGCGGCTCGGCGCCTCCGAGCAGCTGCGGACGACCCTCGCCTCGACCAACCCGATCGAGTCGATGATCGAGATCGTCCGTCGCACCCAGCGCAACGTCAAGCGCTGGCGGGGTGGCGACATGCGGCTGCGCTGGACGGCAGCGGGCATGTTCGAGGCCGAGCGGCAGTTCCGCAGGATCATCGGCTACCGCGACCTCGCCAACCTCGCGGTTGCCGTCGAGCGGGAGATCTCCCGCTCGCTGCCCTCGCCGCCTCCGGCGGCGAGCCGGAAGGAGGTGGTCGAGGCAGCTACCGTCTGATCGTCACGTCAACCGGGGATCGCTGAAGTTCCACGGAGATCGGGACATCCTCC
>CAZTGN010000371.1:0-1529 GCA_964613275.1 uncultured Conexibacter sp.
GCAGCGGGAAGGCGCAGTCGTCGAGCTCCATCGCCGTGCCCTCGGCGGCCTTGATCGCGTCGGGGATCTCGAGCAGGTCGAGTCGCACCGGCGTGTCGGGGCCGAGCATCTGCCCGCTCGCGATCCGGAACAGGATCGCGTAGCCGATCTGGCCGGCGGCGCCGGTGACGGTGACCTTGACTGGACTGCTCATCTCGAGGCTTCTCCTGTGATCGCTGGCTGTCGGTGAAGGTGCGGCGGGTCCGGGGCGAAGGCCATCCCGCGTATCCCGGAGGCTATTGGACCGGGGGCGCCGCGGCCGATCCGCCACCGGCGCCGGCCAGCCCGTCGAGCAGCCGATCGAGCGTCCGCTCGGCGGCCGCGCGCGTCGCCGGCGGGTCGGCCGCCCGGGCGACCTGGAGCCCGGCCTCGATCAGCGCCGCGAGGTAGACGGCGGCGACGACCGAAGCGTCTCCCCCGCGTCCATCGCCGCCGCGACCATCGCCCGGACCGCGCCGATCCCGCGTTCGGCGGCGAGCTCCTGCCAGCGGTCGGCGCCGAGCACCTCCCGGGACTGCCGCAGGTTGATCCGTGCCCAGTCGCTGGGGCGCTCGCACTCGTGCAGGTAGGCGCGGCTGCCGGCGCGCAGGCCCCCGAGCGGAGACGACGCGCCGTCGGCGGCACCGGCGAGCCGGACCATCAGCTCGTCCTCCATCTCGAGGTAGAGGGCCTCGAAGAGCTCGCGCTTGCCCGCGAAGTGGTGATACATCGCTCCCCGGCTCACCCCCGCCCGCGCGAGGATCGTCGCCGTCGAGACGGAGTCGTAGCCGTGCGCGGCGAAGAGCTCCCGGGCGGCGGCCAGCAGCGCCTCCCGCGCCCCCTCGCTCGGTCGGCCCGGGCCCGGGCGACGATTCTCGTTGACAGCGTCGACCATCTCCGGTAGATTACCGATCGACAGTCGGTAATTACTGTCGCCCACCCGGGAGGGACGCATTGGGGCCCTCCCCAGCGTCAAGGAGGAGTCCATGGACATGTACATGATCCGGCGTCGCGAGGCGTGGTCCACGCCGGCGGAGCTCGAGCAGGCGGCAGCACGCTCGACCGCGGTCGCCAGCGCCGACTTCCCCGACTCGATCAGCTGGATCCGCAGCTACGTGATCGAGGAGACGGACGGCGGCCTCGGCACGGTCTGCATCTACCAGGCGAGCGATCCGGACACCGTGCGAGCGCACGCCGATCGGGTCGGCATGCCCGCCGACGAGGTGCTGCCGATCGCCGACACCGTCATCGTCCGTCCGGATCCGACGGTCGCGGCCTGAGCGAAACCGTCTGAGCGCGTGCCGCCAACCGGCCGGCCCGCGCTCAGGCCATCGCCCGCCGCAGGCTCTCGTCGATCGCGGCCAGGAACTGTTGGGTGGTCAGCCATTCCTGCTCGGGACCGATCAGCAGCGCCAGGTCCTTGGTCATCCTGCCGCTCTCGACCGTCTCGACGCAGACCCGCTCGAGCGTCTCGGCGAACTCGCTGACCGCGGGGGCGTCGTCGAGCCGGC
>CAZTGN010000372.1:0-1519 GCA_964613275.1 uncultured Conexibacter sp.
GGTAGTTGCCGGCGAGGACCAGCAGCAGCATCGAGAAGACGAAGAAGTTGAGGAAGGAGAAGAAGCGGCGGTAGCCGCGGTCGCCGCCCATGTAGGCGACCGAGTAGAGGTGGATCAGCGCCGAGACGCCAGTGACGACGAGCGCCATGAAGACCGACAGCGGGTCGACGAGGATGCCGAGGTCGAACGGGATCCCGGCGGCGCCGGCGTAGTCGTAGAGCGTGATCGCGATCTCGCGATCGTCGGTCGGCCGTCCGAGCAGCCCGCGCTGGGCGCCGACCGAGCTGGCTAATGAGGGCACGATCGCCAGCGTCCCGATCCACCCCGCGGCCTTCGCGGAGAGGACGCGGTAGAGCAGCGCGATCAGAAGCGACCCGGCGAGCGGGAGCGCGAGGACGAGCCAGCCCCAGGTGGTGACGCTCACCTGTCCGCCCCCGATGTCGGGGCCGCCCGCCGGGCGCTGTCGGTCGCCTGCCTCACCCGCGCAGCTCCCGGGTCTCGTCGACGTCGAGCGGGATCCGACGCCGGTACATGGCGACGATCAGGCCGAGGCCGACCACGACCTCGCAGGCGGCGACGACCATCACGATCATCGCGAAGACCTGGGCGTCGGCGTTGCCGAGGTTGCGGCCGAAGGCGAGCAGGGCGAGGTTGGCGCTGTTCAGCATCAGCTCGAGGCAGAGCAGGATCACCAGCGGGCTGCGGCGGACGCGGACGCCGCCGGCACCGATCGAGAACAGCAGCGCGCTCAGGACCAGGTACCAGGTGGTGCCCATCAGGCGCCGCCCTCACGATCGGCCGTCGCCGCCGCGGGCCTGCGGGCAGCGAGCACGACCGCGCCGACGGCGGCGATCAGGAGCAGGAGCGACGCTGCCTCGAACGGGATCAGGAAGCGCTCCAGAAGCAGCCTGCCGACCGCCTCCGGCGAGCCGAAGCCGGCCGGGATCACCTCGCCCTCGCTGCCGAGCGACTTCAGCCCCGAGCCGAGGACGGCGATCGAGAGCTCGATGAAGAGCGCCGCGCCGACGAGCGGAGCGAGGATGCGCTGACCCGGGATCGCGTCCCAGAGCGGCTCCTCGACGCCGCCGACGTAGGCGGCGACGAACACGTAGAGGACCATCACCGCCCCGGCGTAGACGACGACCTGGGCGGCGGCGACGAACTCGGCGTGCAGCAGCAGGAACAGGCCCGCGAGCGAGAACAGGTGCACGACGAGGGCAAGCACGCTGTAGAACGGGTTCCGCAGGGCGATCACCGCGATCGCGCCCCCCAGTGCGCCGATCGCCCCGGCGAAGAATGCGACCTGCTCCATTGCGCTCGCATCCTAGATAAATGCGCGACTCGCGCGGCTCTGCCGCGCTCGACTGCGCCGGACAGATGACCGCGCGACTCGCAGGGCTCTGCCCTGCTCGACTGCGCCGGGCCGCCGGGTCGAGGCCCCGGCGGCCCTCCCGTCAGATCACCGCGCGACTCGCGCGGCTCTGCCGCGCTCGACTGCGCCGGACAGATGACCGCGCGA
>CAZTGN010000373.1:0-1518 GCA_964613275.1 uncultured Conexibacter sp.
CGCGGGCGACCCCCCTGCCCCCCCCCCCCGCGCCGGCGGGCGGGGGGGCGCGGGACCGGCTCACGACCACCCCCCATGCCCCCCGCTCGACCACCTGCGCGGCGAAGCGGCCGCCGTCCGTCTTCGCCCCCCGGAGGCCGAAGAAGAGGTCCCCCGGACCACACTCGCGGGAGTCGATCACGGCCCGCTCGGGGCGCGAGCCGGCGCCCGTCCCGGCCACGGCGACGGTGCCGCCGAGCGCCGACGCGATCCGCTCCGGCGCCATCTCGATCATCGGCTCTGACCCGTCGCCGCGAGCGCCGCGAGCTCCTCGCGTGCGACCTCGCGGTCGTCGAAGGGGACCTTGCGGCCGCCGGCGAGCTCCTGCCCCTGCTCGTGGCCCTTGCCCGCGATCACGACGAGGTCGCCCGGGACGGCCCTGGCGATCGCCAGGGCGATCGCGGCGCGGCGGTCGGGCTCCACCTCGACGGCGTCACGATCCTCCACGGGGATCCCGGCGAGGATCTGCGCGATGATCGCGTCCGGGTCCTCCGAGCGCGGGTTGTCGGAGGTGACGATGGCGAGGTCGGAGAGCTCGGCCCCGGCCCGGCCCATCAACGGACGCTTGGCGGCATCGCGGTCGCCGCCGCAGCCGTAGGCGCAGATCAGCCGGCCGCTGGTCAGCCGCCGCGCCGCGCGCAGGACGTTCTCGAGCGAGTCCGGGGTGTGTGCGTAATCGACGAGGACGCCGAACGGCTGACCCGCATCGACCGGCTCCATCCGGCCCGGGACCGGCTCGGCACCGGCGAGCGCCGCAACGGCGCGGTCGATCCCGACGCCCGCGGCCCTGGTCGCCGCGAGCGCCGCTAGCGCGTTCTCGACGTTGAAGGGGCCGGGCAGGCCGATCTCCACCCGCCGCGTCCGCCCGTCGCCGTGCAGGGTGAACCTGGCCCCGTCGGCATCGAACTCGACGCCCTGCGCGCTCAGGTCGGCGAGATGGCCCGCGGCCGAGAACGTCGTCAGCTGCGACGTCCCGCCCTGCAGGTCGGCGGCGAGACGGCGCCCGTAGCCATCGTCGACGTTGACCACCGCCGCGCCGGGGGCGAAGCCGCGCGCGCCGGGGGCGAAGAGCAGCCGCTTGGCAGCGAAGTAGTCCTCCATGTCGTGATGGAAGTCGAGGTGGTCCTGGGTGAGGTTGGTGAACGCGGCGACGTCGAAGTGGATCGCGTCGGCGCGGCCGAGCGCGAGCGCGTGCGAGGAGACCTCCATCACGCAGGCGCGCTCGCCGCCGTCGCGCATCTGCCGCAGCCAGCGCTGCAGGTCGATCGCCTCCGGCGTCGTCCGCTCGACCTCCTCGGAGCGACCGCCGACGACCCGCCTCACCGTGCCGAGCAGTCCGGTGCGGATCCCGGCCGCCTCGAGGATCGAGCGGACGAGGAAGGCCGTCGTCGTCTTCCCGTTCGTGCCGGTGATGCCGATCATCGTCAGCTCGGCGCTCGGGTCGCCGAAGAAGCGGGCGGCGATCGGCGCCATCGCCCG
>CAZTGN010000374.1:0-1515 GCA_964613275.1 uncultured Conexibacter sp.
CCCGAGTCCTTGTAGGTCGGGTAGGGCTTCAGGTCGGCGATCACGCCGGCTCCCGCTCCGATCCGAGGATCTGGTCGAGGAGGCCCTCGGTCTCGCGCTCGACGGCGAGGATGTCGGCGCGGATCTCCTCGAGGGGGCGGAGCTGCTTCGGCTTGTAGAAGTGACGGGTGAAGTTGATCTCGTAGCCGACCTTGATCGAGTCGTCGACGATCCAGGCGTCGGGCGCGTAGGGCAGCACCTCGCGCTCGATGAAGCCCTCGACTCCTCCTTCCTCCAGCAGCGGCACCTGCTCGGCGTCGCGGAGGTCGGGGTCGGGGTGGTACTCGACGACTCGGTCCTCGCCGTCGATCTCCCGCTCGAAGCGCCCGTGCAGCGGATCCGGCTCCGCGGAACCGCCCCTATGACATTTGCGAATCACAGGTCTGGTGTCGTCGGCATCCCCGCCGCCCCCGCTCTGATCCCCGCCTGATTTCGCGGCGGCAGCCCGCAGCTCCTTGACCTCCTTGACCGAGTAGGTCCGGTCGGGGTCGATCCCCGCCATCCGCAGCGGGCGCTCGACGGTGACGCGGCGATAGCCGAAGGCCTCGTTGGGGAAGATCTTCGACTGCTCGGTCTCCTCGAAGGCGGCGAAGCTGGAGAGGACGCGTTCGATGTCGTCCTCACCGAGCTCGCGGCTCTTGTTGCCGAGGTTCTTGCGAAGCGGCTCGTACCAGCCCGTCGCGTCGATCAGCTGCACCTTGCCGCGCCGGCGCTCGGGCTTGCGGTTCGTCAGCACCCAGACGTAGGTGGCGATCCCGGTGTTGTAGAAGAGGTTCAAAGGCAGCGCGACGATCGCCTCCAGCCAGTCGTTCTCGATGATCCAGCGGCGGATGTTGCTCTCGCCGCCGCCGGCCTCGCCGGTGAACAGCGAGGAGCCGTTGTGGACCTCGGCGATCCGGCTGCCCATCTCGGTGTCCTTCATCTTCGACGCGAGATTGGCGAGGAACATGAGCTGGCCGTCGCTGACCCGGGTCACCAGCGACATCTCGGGATCGCCGGCGTGCTCGACGACGAAGCGCGGGTCCTTGATCCCCGCCTTGCCCCCCATCCGCTCGAGGTCGCCCTTCCAGGTCTTGCCGTAGGGCGGGTTGGAGAGCATGAAGTCGAACTCGCGCGAGGGGAAGGCGTCGTTGGAGAGGGTCGAGTGCTCCGGCCCGCCGACGATGTTGTCCGCGCCCTCGCCCTCGCCCTTGAGCAGCAGGTCGGCCTTGCAGATCGCGAACGTCTCGGAGTTGATCTCCTGTCCGTAGGGGTGGGTGACGACCTCCTTGCCGTGTCCGGCGGCGATCTCCTGGAGCGTCTCCTCGGCGACCGTGAGCATCCCCCCGGTACCGCAGGCGCCGTCGTAGAGCAGGTAGGTGCCCGACTCGACCCGGTCGGCGATCGGCTCGAGGACCAGGCGCGCCATCAGCCGGACGGCATCGCGCGGCGTCCAGTGCTCGCCGGCCTCCTCGTTGTTCTCCTCGTTGAAGCGCC
>CAZTGN010000375.1:0-1505 GCA_964613275.1 uncultured Conexibacter sp.
GGATGATCGAGCCCTGCTCGTAGCGGCGGCTGACGACCTGGAAGAAGTGCGAAGCCGCCTCGCCCGCCAGGGGCAGGTAGCCGAGCTCATCGACGACCAAGACCCCGGGCCCCGACCAGAACCGCATCGTGTTCTGTTACCCCCGGGGGGTCGGCCCGATCGGGGACGATGTTGGTGTTGTCGCTGTCGATCTGCTCTTGTGTGACACCCATTTGATCCATCGCTTCCTCGAACGAGATCCCACGATCAGACGGGTCGAGTTGCGAGGCCTCCGAGAGCGAATGCGTGCTTGGCGCTGGCTGACCGGACTCAGCAGCGGCCACGGCGACGCCCCCGAGAACCAAACCGAAAGCCACCCCCAGAGCGACAACCCGAAAACTAGGACGGTTCCTGCGCATGCGGGCACAGTAGCGACGCGCCTCATGAAGCGTAAGCATGGTTTGCGCCGTCTCCTGAGCTCCCGCCGGAAGCGAAAGCCCACCCACTCAGTTCAGCGACGGGTCGTCCGGCATCCGCGCGACCAGCGCGTACTCGCCGCCCTTGCGCTCGAGCACGTCGCTCCACAGCGTCGCCGGGTCGTCGGGGAAGAGCTCGGGCGGGATCGGCGGCTCGACGATCCACGCCTCGGCCTCGAGCTCGGCCTCGAGCTGGCCCGGCCCCCAGCCCGAGAAGCCGGCATAGACCCGGCCCCTGCGCACGGCCTCCGGCAGCTCGTCGAGCTCGGTCGCGGCGGAGACCAGCCCGACGTCGGCGACGACGATCCAGGCGGCCTTGTCGGGATCGTTGAACTCGCCGAGGACGACGAGCGACTCCGGCTGCACCGGCCCGCCGACGAAGACGGGCTCGGCGACGGCGATCGCGGCGAGCTCCGGCAGGACCTCCTCGACCTCGGTGTCGGCGGGGCGGTTGAGGACGATCCCCATCGCCCCCTCCTCCCCGTGCTCGGTGATCAGCACGACCGAGCGGACGAAGTTCGGGTCCTCGAGCGCCGGCGAGGCGACGAGCAGCTTCCCGCGCAGCGATTCCACGCGATCAGGCTAACGCCCCGGGCGCACCACCGGGGAGCCCCGGGCCGGGCGGCGCCCGCGGCTCTCTAAGCTTCCGGGGCCCATGGTTCACGACGTCGACCAGGCCGGGTTTCAAGAGCACGTGCTCGACCGCTCCCACGAGGTGCCGGTCGTCGTCGACTTCTGGGCCGAGTGGTGCGGTCCCTGCCGCCAGCTCGGCCCCGCGCTCGAGGCCGAGGCCGCCAAGCGCGACGGCGACGTCGATCTCGTCAAGGTCGACGTCGACTCCAATCAGGCGCTCGCGGCGCAGTTCGGGATCCAGGGGATCCCGGCGGTCAAGGCGTTCCGGGACGGAGGCGTCGCCGCCGAGTTCACCGGTGCGATCCCGCCCGCCCAGGTGGCGGCGTTCTTCGACGGGATCGTCCCCTCCGAGGCCGACCGCCTCGCCGCCGCCGAGGACGAGGAGTCGCTGCGCCGTGCGCTCGAGCTCGACCCCAC